>NZ_BBRO01000001.1:0-135000 GCF_001047015.1 Sphingopyxis sp. C-1 | reverse complement strand
TCGAAACGAAGCCGGCGATGCGGCCGGCGTCGACCACGGGCAGGTGACGGATACGCTTCTGCGTCATCTGCGAGAGCGCGGCGATCACGGCGGTACTCGAATCGCAGGTCACCGGCGATTTGGTCATCACGTCTTCGAGATTACGGTCGAGTGCGTCCGGGCCATAAGAGGATAGCAGGCGAACGATGTCGCGTTCGGAGAAGATGCCGACGATCTTGTCATTCTCGACCACCGGCACGGCGCCGATCCGGTTCTGTGCCAGAAGATCGACCGCGGACCGCACAGTATCCCCCGGCTGCGCCGATATCACCGCGCCGGTCCGTTCACGAAGAATCGCTCCGATCGTCATAGATGCCGCTCCCGTCTGTTTCTGTTGCGCTACGAACCTAACATGATTCGCGCGCGGGACGAAACGTCGCGGACCGCCGCGATGGCGCTTGGCCGCGAGGTCGGCTTGGTTCATGAAAGCGCCCATGGTCAAACGCTCCCCCCTCGACAATCGCGACACTTCGAACATCGCCTGGGCCCGCTATCGCCGGCTTATGAAGGGCATGGCGATCGTGTCGCTCATCGCCGTGGTCGGCGCGCTCGGCTGGCTTCGCCTTACGATGGGCGAGGCGCTGACCATCCATATGATCATCGCGACCGCGGCCGGCGTTGGCCTGTCGGTGATGCTCGGCGCAGCGCTGATGGGACTCGTCTTCCTGTCGAGCGGCAGCGGCCACGATGAATCGATCGAAGACCCTTTCGAAAACGACCCGGATATGAACAATGACCGATAACAAGCCCGACTGCCCCCGCGACCCGATCCTGCGCGTCGTCCCCCGCCCCGCCGACATCAACGCCAACGGCCATATCTTCGGCGGCTGGGTCTTGAGCCAGATGGATATCGCCGGCGGCATCGTTGCCGGGCGCGAGGCGCAGGGAGCGGTGGCCACCGTCGCGATCGAATCGATGGAATTCATCGCGCCGATCCTGCTGCGCGACATCATCTCCGTCTATGCGACGCTTGAGCGGCGCGGGCGGACGTCGATGGGGATAAGAATCGAAGTAATCGCGACCCGCGACGGCGGGCGCACCGAGGAAAAGGTGACCGGCGGACTGTTCACCTTCGTCGCACTCGACGAAAATCACAGGCCGCGCGCGCTGCCACCGGCCTGAAGCCAAACAGGCGCGGGCGAATCAGTCGCCCTTCAATTTCTGACGGAAGGTCTGGATCAGGCTGTCGTTCGCGGGAACGCGCACGCGCCAGACCCAACTGCTGCCGCGACGCTCCCATCCTTCGGGGGTCGGATCGAGTGCGAAAGGGATCAGCATCTCTACCTCGGCATCGAACGGCCGAGCGTTCGTGAGCGTGACCTGCCAAAGCTTGTAATCAGCATTCGGGTCCGGCTGAACCGCGACCTTATATTGGACGGCGGGGCTGGACCCGATGTCGTAGTCGACGCGTTCGTTCTTCGCCTTGTCGCCGATCGCCGCCTCGCCGACGAGCAGGCGGCGGTCACCGATGGTTTCGAACACCGTCGCCATGCCGGCCGGAAGCGCAAGACCGAGCCCATCCGATTCGCGGTTCTGTGCACGCAATCGCATCATCAGCGGCTGCGGCCGACCGTCACCATAATTGTATAGCGTCGCCGCATAGAGCTGCTCGACCGCAACCTTGTCTTTCGCCAGCAGCGCCACCTGCTTCTGCCCCTTCGCCGACACATCGACGCGAAACGGGATGCGATAGAATTTGAGGTCGCCCAGATCCTCCGCCGGAGGTGGCGGCGGCGCGGGCGGCGGCGGCGGTGGTGGAGGCGGCGGAGCCATCGCCATCGCGCGGCGGTCGCGGCGGCTCGCAGTCACGACGACTTCCTCCGCTGCGATCCCGTCAAAATTCTGCTCGACTTCGATGATCGGCGGCAGTTCCCAAAGCGGGTGCGTGCTCGTGATATCCATCGGCCAGCATTTGAGGACGAGCGATCCCGGCGTACTGCGCGGCAGGGGTGGGCTGTACATCTTGTTCAGCCGTCCCGCGATCACATTGAGCTGGGCACCCGGAAAGCTCGTCACCCCGCCATTCGCGACGGTGATCCAGCCGGTCAGGCCCAGCGTCTTTCCGTCGGTGCCACGGTCAGCGACATAGTTGGCGGCCCAATCGAACCCCTCGGCGAGATAGAGCAATTGCACCTTCATGGTGCGAGCCGCCTTGCTCTCGACCACCACCGACAAGGTCGGCTTGGCCGAGAGGTCTTTCGGCACGCGCGAATAGAGCATCCGTTCGGGCAAACCCGAGCAGGCAAGCGCCTCCACCCCTGCCGCGGTCTGAACAATCACCCCGCCATTCGGGCCCGACTGAATCACTGCCTCCTGTTCGACCACCTTTCCGGTCGCAAGGCTGGTGCGCCGCAGGGTGACGCTACGCTTCAGATAGGCATCGACGAGACCCGCGGGTGACAGCAACCGCGCGTCGCGATTCTTTTCGATGACGCCGTCGGGCAGTCCGCTCACTACCGCGGTTTCGGGAAGCAATCCTTCTGCCACGCCTTCGAAGCGCAGCACCGAGTTTCCTGCGGGTAAGGTGACGGTGCGCGTTTCTGTGATGAAGGCGAAACCCTGCGGCCAGTTCGGATCAATCGCGCCGCTGCCGCGTCCCGGGGCGCGATAGACGGTGACCGCGCTATCGTCGATTTTCGCCGACACGACCACCGGCGCCGAAGCCTGGGCAAACACGGGCGTCGGCGCGAGCAGAGCCGCGACCCACAGCAGCAGCGGCCAGGCCCGCATCGCGCAGATATCAGTAACGCGAATCGAATGTGACGGTCAGGTCGACCTTGCCGTTGGCTGGCACGGGCACCTGCCATTCCATGCGGTCGGCCGAAATACGCTCGCCCTTCAGGCTTTCGTCGCTAATCCGGACGTCACCATAAAGCCCATCCTGCGCGAGGAGCACCGTCACCGGCGCCGACCGTGCATTGCTGACCGTATATTTCATTTTGGTCACCCAGCGCGAATCACCCTTGCGCGTGCGCGACACGACGGTCGGCTGGACTTTCACATCGAACGCGTCGCCGGTGCGCAACGACATCGCCGATCCCATTGGGGTATGGTCGATGCGATTCTCGCCGATAAACTGCGGATCGCCGCGCGCGTCACGCATATAGACGCGAATCGTCCCCGCCGGCAGCTGGTCGCCTAGACCGCCCTGCCGCGAGGTCGAGAAACGCAGCACACTCGCGGTGCTGACAGGCTCGTTGTTGCTGCCGAGCCAGCGATTGACATATTCATAGGTCGATCGCGCTGGTGCGCCCTTCACGTCGAGGAAGCTCACTTGCTTCTGCTGCGCGTTGGCGATCGTCGTGCGCTGGGCGAGCGGATAGAGATAATAGTCGCCGAGCCGCTCGCGATCATTCGATTCGGTCCCGGCCGAATCCATCGCACCCGACATCTGGCGGAAGCCGCCACCCCCGCCGGGATTGCCCGCGACAAGCAAGGTGCGCGCATTATTGAATGTCGTGCCGGTGCTGTTCGTCAGCGTCACCCAACCCTGAATATCCATCGCGCCCTTTGCGGCATCGAACAGCGCGACATAGTCGGCGGTCCAACCAAGGTTCGGGGTGAGATAGGAAAGCCGCGCCGGTACGGTGCCGGCATTGGCGGCATCGACCGTCACCGACAGCGTCGGCCGCGCACGCAGATTCGGCGGCAGCCGGTCGAACACCGCGCGTACCGGCAGGCCGTCATCGCGCAGTACCTCGATCCGCTCGCCGATCTGGAGAACGATGCCCCCGTTCGCCGCCAGCACCTTCGCGCGCTCGGTGCGTTCGGCACCAGTCGCTGGGTTGGTTCGAACGAGCGTGATCGACTGGCCGACCGCCTTGTCCATCAGCTTGTCGGGGGTAAGCAGGTCGAAATCGAAATTCTGTTCGACGATGCCGATGCCGGGGCCGGAGAGCGTGACCGTCTCGGGACGGATGCGCGCCGATACGTCGGGGAACTCGATGCGGTTGCGGCCGGCGGCGACACTCAGCTGACGGTCGTCCTGCACCAGCGACTGGCCGTTATTATATATGGTGACCGCGACATCGCCCTGCGCGTTACCGGTCGCGGCATCCTGCGCGAGAGCCGGAAGCGCCGATCCGCCGACGGCCAGCGGAAGACAGGCCATTGCCAAGATGCGCATAAAAAACCTCCCCGCGAGTAATCCCGCGGGGAGGCTATGTCATGCGAATCGGAAAAACCAGCGTGAAATCGCCAGCTTATTCGGCGGCTTCGACGTCCGAGTTCCGGGCAGCGAGCGTGCGGCGCGTACGGCGCGGCTTGGCGGCGGGCGCTTCGACCTCGACTTCAGCTTCGCTTTCGGCGGCGCGTTCGGGACGACCGATCGCGGGCGGCAACACTGCGGTGTCGATCCCCGCATTGCCATTGTCGGCGTTGTCGTCCTGACGCGGACGGCGGGCCGGGCGACGCGCCGGACGCGGAGCCGGCTCCTGCTCGGCCGCCTCTTCGCGCGCGGGCGCTTCGTTGCGATCATTGCGTTCGTCGCGCACTTCTTCGTCGTCGCGAACCCGCGCCGGGCGGCTGCGCGACTGCTGGCGGTTGCCGCGATTGTCATCGTCGCGGTCGCCGCGCGGTTCGCGATTGCCGCGGTTCTCGCGATTGTTGTCGCGCTGGCCGCGGTCGTTGCGTTCGCCGCGATCGCTGCGCTCGCCGCCGCGGTCATCGCCATTATCGGAGTCGTCGCGGCCATTGTCGGCTTCGAAATCGGTATCGTCGTGGCCGTCGAAATCCTCGACGCCGCGAATTTCGCGACCGCGGTCGTTGCTGCGTTCTTGGCCGTTCGCCGCAGCCTTTTCTTCCTGCCGGGCACGGAAGTCGCTCACGACGCGGAAATAATGGTCGGCGAACTGCAGATAATATTCGGTCTGGACCCGGTCGCCGGCAAGCTGCGCGTCGCGCGCGAGATTGCGGTATTTCTCGATCATCTGGGCGCCGTTGCCGCGCGCCCGGCTGTCGATGCGGTTGGCCTGGTCGACCCCACCACGACCGCCCGACTGCGAGCGGTTGTTGTTGTTGCTGTTATTGTTGCGGCCGCGACGGCGACCGCTCTGGCGGTTGTTCATGTTCAACTGAGACATCCTGATAAGCTAATAAGCTACGCCAACCCCTTTTGGCCGACCGCGCCGTTGCGCGTCGTGCCCGCGCTTCTCACGCGGTTCTTGCCCTTCTACCGCTTGCGCCGGGCCCTTGGCCCCGCACCAGCATCGTAAGTGGGAAGCAGACCAGTCGGACCAATCAAGGTACCCGTACCGGGTCTGTAAGCCGCCCCTATCGTGCTTTGCGGCGGAAACCAAGTAAATTCTTGCGCGGGGGTCAGGCGCGGGTCAGCAAAAGCGCCCTGTCGCGGCCGCCCAGATCCTGTCTGCAGGCAACCGAAAACCCCGCCGCTTCGGCGAGCTTCCGAACCAACATATGCTGCGTGTGCCCGATTTCAAGAACCGCGAGCCCGCCGGGCGCCAATATCCGGGGCAAATCGGGGATGACCCGCCGATAATCGTCGAGCCCGTCGGCGCCGGCGAACAGCGCGCCCGCAGGCTCATGCGCCACAACGTCAGGCATCAATTGTTCAGAATCGGCAATATAGGGCGGATTGCAGAGGATCAGGTCGAACGCGCCGCTGATCCCTTTGGCCCAGTCCCCGTGTATCAATTCGGTACGATCGTTCATCGCAAGCGCGGAAGCATTTTCGCCGGCGTAGCCCAGCGCCACTTCGCTGGCATCGATACCGACGCCGCGCGCCGCGGGCCACTCGCTCATCGCCGCATATAGAAGCGTTCCGGGCCCGGTCCCGAGATCGAGAATATGGCTGGGGCCCGTGCCGCCAAAATGACGGACCGCCGCCTCGATAAGCGTCTCGCTGTCAGGCCGCGGAATCAGCACGCCCGGGCCGACTTGCAGCCGGATCGTCCAGAAATCGCGGTAGCCGAGGATATAGGCAACGGGCTCATGGGCCATGCGGCGGGCGATCAACGCGCCGAAATCCGCCGGGACATCGTAACGCTCAGGATCGAGCAGCAGCGCCGGCCGTTCGACGCCCAGCGCGTGCGCCATCAGCAATTCGGCATCGAGCCGCGACGTATCGGATACCGCCGCCAGCCGCGCTGCCGCCTCGCGCAGCGCGGCGCCGACGTCAGTCACTCAGCCCCGCAAGCCGCTGCGCCTGATCCTCGGCGATCAGCGCGTCGATCAACTCGTCCATCGCGCCTTCGATGATTTCGGGCAGGCGGTGGAGCGTCAGATTGATGCGGTGGTCGGTCACGCGGCCCTGCGGAAAATTATAGGTGCGGATGCGTTCGGAGCGGTCGCCCGACCCGACCATCGACTTGCGTGCCGACGCTTCGGCGCTGTGGATCTTCTCGCGCTCAAGGTCATAAAGCCGCGCGCGCAGCACCTGCATCGCCTTTGCACGATTCTTGTGCTGGCTGCGCTGGTCCTGCTGAATCACGACGAGGCCGGTCGGGATATGTGTGATGCGGATCGCCGAATCGGTCGTGTTGACGTGTTGCCCACCCGCTCCGCTCGCGCGGTAAATGTCGATCTTGAGGTCGCTGTCGTTGATCGCGACGTCGACCTCTTCAGCCTCAGGCAACACCGCGACGGTCGCGGCGCTGGTGTGGATGCGGCCCTGGCTTTCGGTCGCGGGAACGCGCTGCACGCGATGGACGCCGCTTTCGAACTTCAATTTGGCGAAGACGCCCTGCCCCGTCACCGACGCGACGACTTCCTTATATCCGCCGACCTCTGCCTCGTTTGCCGAGATGACTTCGACCTTCCAGCCCTGCCCGTCGGCATAACGGCTGTACATGCGCAGCAAATCGCCCGCGAACAACGCCGCCTCGTCACCGCCGGTCCCGGCGCGGATTTCGAGCATGGCGGCGCGTTCGTCGGCCACATCCTTGGGCAGCAGCTTGATTGCCAGATCATGCTCGGCAGCGGGCAGAGCTGCCTCGATCGCGTCGATCTCCTCCGCCGCCATTGCCTTCATCTCGGGATCGGCAAGCATTTCGTTCAGCGAGGCGAGCTCACCGCGCAGGCGCACAACCTCGGCCGCCGCCTTGGCAACGGGTTCGAGTTCGGCGAACTCCTTCGACGCGGCAACAAAATCGGCAGGCGCCATGTCGCCCGTCGCCATGCGCGCCTGCAGCGCAGCGTGGCGTTCGATGATGGCGTCGATCTGTCTTTCGGAAACATTAGCCATCAGATTGCGCGGACGACCGCCTCAACCTGCTTTGCGCGGTCGCTGTCGCCGCGAACATTGATGTGCGCCGCACCATCGCGCGTGCCGACCGAAATCAGCGCATGCGCGGGAATTTTCGCGGCCTTGTCGAACCGTTTGCGCGGCGAACCGCTGGCGACGATTTCGGTCGCAAAGCCGCCATTGCGCAGCGCCGCCAGCGCCGTCATCGCCAGCGCGAGCCTGTCATCGTCCTCGACCGCGATCACCGCGTCGAGGCGATTGTCGATCACATCGTCGGCGAGCAGCATCGCGAGCCGTTCGATCCCGCCGGCCCAGCCGACCGCGGGGGTCGGCGGTCCGCCGAGCGTTTCGATCAGCCCGTCATAGCGCCCGCCCCCGATCACCGTGCCCTGCGCGCCGAGCCGGTCGGTGACGAATTCAAACGCGGTGTGGCGATAATAATCGAGCCCGCGCACGAGCCGCGCGTTGCGTTCCCATGCGACGCCCGCGGCATCGAGCCCGGCGGTGACGGCGCCGAAGAAATCCTGCGCTTCGCTCGTCAGATAGGCGTCGATGTCGGGCGCGCTGTCGGCGAGCGGGCGGTCCTTTGGATCCTTGCTGTCGAGAATGCGCAGCGGATTTTTGTCGAGCCGCGCGAGGCTGTCTTCCGACAGATCACCGCGATGCGCTTCGAAATGATCGACCAGCGCCGCGCGCCAGGCATCGCGGCTTGCGACATCGCCCAGCGTATTGAGTGTCAGCGTCACGCCTTCGGATATGCCCAGTTCCTTCAGGAGCTGGTCGGCGAACACCAGCAACTCGGCATCGGCGAGCGGGCTGTCGCTGCCGATCATCTCGGCATCGAGCTGGTGAAACTGACGATAGCGACCCTTTTGCGGGCGCTCATAACGGAACAGCGGGCCGTGTGTTGCCACTTTCAGCGGTGCGAATTGCTGCCAGCCGTTCGTCACATATGCCCGCGCAATGCCTGCGGTAAATTCGGGACGCAGCGTGATCGACTCGCCGCCACGATCCTCGAACGAATACATTTCCTTCGATACGACATCGGTGGTTTCACCGAGCGAGCGCGCGAACACGGCAGTCGGCTCGATCACCGGCACCTCGACCCGCTTGAAGCCATAGAGGCGGCGCACCCGTTCGAAGGTATCGACGACATGCGCGAACCGGTCGGCGAAATCGCCAAGCATGTCCTGGGTGCCCCGCACAGCTTGCGGGGTCGGATTTTTCGCGCTTTTGTCCTTGCTCATGGGCGGCGCATCTAATGGTTTTTCGTCGAAAGGCAAAGTGCGCTTGCAGAGCCGTCGCTGGACCTCGCCCGCGTTTCGCGGCAGAGGTGCTGCCCATGAAAAAAGCACTGTTCGTCGCAGCGGCGGTCGTCGCCGCACCCGCCGCCGTTTCCCCCGCCATCGCCCAGGACGGCAACAGCCGGCCCCAGCCGGTCGTCCAGCCGCTGACGATCCCGCTGCCCGCCGACAAACCCTATCCGGGCACGATGCAGCTTAAGGTCGACGCGAGCGATTATGCGCGCGGCATCTTTCATGTGCGCCAGACGATCCCGGTGGCGAAGGCGGGCAAGCTGACCCTGCTCTATCCCGAATGGTTGCCCGGCAAGCACGCCCCGCGCGGCGCGATCGCCGAGATGGCAGGCTTCAAGCCGAGTGCCGGGGGCAAGCCGCTGGCCTGGACGCGCCAGCCGACCGACGTCTACGCCTTCGACATCGACGTGCCCGCGGGCGTAAAGAGCGTCGACGTCGCCTTTGACTTCCTGTCCCCGACGCGAACGAGCGAAGGCCGGGTGGTCGTCACCCCCGCGATGATGAACCTGCAATGGGAACAGGTCAGCCTGTACCCCGCGGGCTATTTCACCCGCGGGATTCCCGTGCAGCTCGAAGTCACCCTGCCTGACGGCTGGACCGGTGCGGCGGCGCTCGACGGGGTCAAGGTTTCGGGCAATCGCTACAGCTTCGCTCCGACCAATTACGAGGTACTCGTCGACAGCCCGATGTTTGCCGGAAAATATTTCCGCAAATGGGACCTCGGTAACAAGGTGACGCTGAACGTCGTCGCTGATGAGGCCAAATATCTTGATGCGAGCCCCGACCATATCGCGCGCCACGCGGCATTGGTGTCGGAAGCCGTCGCGCTGTTCGGCGTCCGCCATTTCGATCGCTATGAATTCCTGCTCGCGCTCACCGACGAACTCGGCGGCATCGGGCTTGAACATCATCGCAGCAGCGAGAACAGCCGCAACGTCGACTATTTCACCAAATGGAACGACAATGACAGCGAGCGCGGGCTCCTCCCCCACGAACTCACTCATAGCTGGAACGGCAAATATCGCCGCCCCGACAAGATGTGGACCCCCGACTTCCGTACCCCGATGCAGGACAATCTGTTGTGGGTTTACGAAGGCCAGACGAGCTTTTGGGATCTCGTTCTCGCCGGCCGTTCGGGGATGCAGTCCAAGGAGATGATCCTCGCCGAATGGGCGACGAATGCTGGCAATTACAGCGCCCAGCCGGGGCGCCAGTGGCGCTCGGTCGAAGACACGACGCTCGACCCGATCATCGCGGCGCGCAAACCCAAGCCCTTTGCCAGTTGGTCGCGGAGCGAGGATTATTACAACGAAGGGTCGCTGATGTGGCTCGACGCCGACATGCTGATCCGCCAGGCGACGAACAACGCCAAAAGCCTGGACGATTTCGCACGCGCCTTTTTCGGCGGGCGCGAGGGCGATTGGGGGCAGGACACCTATGATTTCGACGATGTCGTCGCGGCGCTGAACGCCGTCCATCCCTATGATTGGGCGAGCTTCCTGCGCCAACGCATGCAGGAAAGCGGCCAGCCCGCGCCGGTTGGAGGGATCGAGCGCGCGGGATACCGCCTCGTTTGGCGCGACGCGCCCAACGCCTATGATCGTGACCGCATGGCGCAGGCAAAGAATGCCGACCTCACCCATTCGCTGGGCATGACGATCGACAAGGACGGCGTCGCGACCGGCATTTTGTGGGACGGCCCGGCGTTCAAGGCCGACATCGTCAATGGCGCCAAGATCATCGCCGTCGACGGCCTGAGCTATAGTCGCGAGCGGATCGAAACGGCGATTCGCGCGGCTGCCGACGGCAAGACGCCGGTGCGGCTGCTTGTCGAGCGCAGCGGACGCTATCGCAATGTCGATATCGACTATCATGATGGGCTGCGCTGGCCGCATCTCGAAAAAGTCGGGAGTGGCCCCGACTGGTTCGATCCGCTATTGGCGCCGCGCCGCCGACTGTAAAAGATTCGGCGGAGAACAGAACAAAGGACTGACTTCTCCCATGCGCATCGACCTGATTCCCGCCGGCGACAGCCCGCCCGACAGCCTCAACGTCCTGATCGAAGTTCCGATCGGCGGCGAGCCGGTGAAATATGAATTCGACAAGGCGAGCGGCGCATTGTTCGTCGACCGCTTCCTGCACACGCCGATGCGTTACCCCGCCAATTACGGCTTCGTGCCCCACACGCTGGGCGAAGACGGCGATCCGCTCGATGCGCTGGTTGTCGCGCGTTCACCGATCGTCGCAGGCGCGGTCGTGAAATGCCGCCCGATCGGCGTGCTGCTGATGGAAGACGATGCCGGCGGCGACGAAAAGCTGCTGTGCGTCCCCGTCAACAAGACCTTTCCCTATTACGCCGATGTCGCGAGCTACACCGACATGCCGCCGATCGTGCTCCAGCAGATCGAGCATTTCTTCACCCACTATAAGGATCTCGAACCCGGCAAATGGGCGAAGCTCAACGGCTGGGGCGATGTGAACGAAGCGAAGCGCATCATCGTCGAATGCATCGAGCGCGCAAAGAAGACCGGTTTCTAATTCTTGTTTGAGGGCGCCGGATCACCGTCCGGCGCCCCGACAATCCGCACATCCTGCCGCGGATAGGGAATGGCGATCCCGGCTTCCTTGAAGCGATCCCATATGCCGAGGAACACCTCGCCCTGGATGTTGCCTAGCCCCGCCTCGGGATCGGAAATCCAGTAACGAAGCTCGTGCTCGACCGCGCGTTCGCCGAACGCGGTAATCCAAACCGCCGGTTCGGGCTCGTTCAATATACGCGGATTCTCTTTGGCGGTTTCGATAATCAGCCGCTGCGCGAGCCGCAAATCGCAGGCATAGCCCACGGGTATGCGCATCCGCACACGCACTTCGGGACTAGCATAGCTCCAGTTTTCGACGGGCTGCGTCATCAGCAGTTCGTTCGGAATCAAATGCTTCTTGCCGTCGCGGGTCACGACATTGACCGCGCGAACGCCGATCTTGGCGACGCGTCCGACATTGGGCACCCCATTCGCCGCCGCCGTTCCCCCCATGCTGCTGCCATCGCCGACGACAATGATGTCGCCCGGCTTGATCGAACGGTCCATCAGCAGGATGATCCCGGCGATCAGATTGCCGACCGTCTTTTGCAGCCCGAAACCGATCGCGAGGCCCGCAGCGCCCGAGAAGACGGCAAGCGCGGTCAGATCGATGCCCAACAAATCAATGCCGAACAGCATGGCAAAGACGAACAGCGCGATCGCGATCAGCTTTTCGGCGAGCAGCCGCTGCGTCGCGTCGATCTGGGTGTTGCGGCGGAGCAGCCATTTGATCGACCGCAGGATGATTCGCACCGCCAGATAAAGCAGTACCGCGACGACGATCGTCGAGAATAGTCCATAGAGTGACAGTCGGTACGAGCCGACGTCGATGCCGATCGCCTTCAGCGCCTCGATCGTGCGGACGACGCCTTCGGGCAGCGCGTCCATGCCGATCATCCCGCCATCGCGGCAAAGCCGCGTTCGAGGTCGGCGATCAGGTCGGCCGGGTCCTCGAGCCCGACCGACAGGCGGACCAGCGGATCGCGGTCCGTCCATTCCACAGCGGTGCGAATCTCCGCCGGATTGCTCGGGACCACGAGGCTTTCATAGCCGCCCCAGCTAAATCCGATGCCGAAGGCTGAGAGCGCGTCGATGAAGCGGGTTCGGCCGGCATCGTCGCTGCCCTTCAACGTAAAGCCGAACAAGCCGCTGGCACCCGTGAAATCGCGCGCCCAGATGGCGTGGCCGGAATCGCCCGGCAGCGCCGGATGAAGTACCCGTCCGACTTCGGACCGCCCGGCCAGCCAGTTCGCGATCGCGAGGCCATTTTCGCCGTGCCGCGCCAGACGGACATCGAGTGTGCGAAGGCCGCGCAGCATCAGCGCGCAATCGTCGGGCGAGACCGACAGGCCCAGTTGGTAGGCCGCGTGCCGAAGCCGCGGCCATAGTGCCTTGGTGGCAGTCAGCGAGCCCATCATCGCATCGCTGTGTCCGCCGACATATTTGGTCAGGCTCATCGCCGCCACGTCGACACCATGCTCCAGTGCGGGAAATAACAACGGGGTCGCCCATGTATTGTCGAGCATCGTCGTCACACCATGTTCGCGCGCGACGGCGACGATCGCGGGAATATCCTGCATCTCAAAGGTCAGGCTGCCCGGCGATTCGAGGAAGATCAGTTTCGTGTCAGGGGTGATCAGCCCAGCGATGTCGGCGCCGATCGATGGGTCATAATAGGTCGTCGTCACGCCGAATCGCGCGAGCATGCCGTTGCAGAACAGACGCGTCGGCTCATAGGCGCTATCGACCATCAGCAGATGATCGCCGGGCGACAGCAGCGCCAGCAGGCCTGCCGAAATCGCCGCGACCCCTGAGGGATACAGCAAAGTGCCTTCCGCGCCCGGCTCCAGATCGGTCAGCGCATCCGCAAGCGCCCACACCGTCGGGGTGCCGCGCCGGCCGTAATATAGCTTGTCGTGCGTGGCATGGCCGCGCGCCTTGAGGTCGGCGATATTGTCGTAAAGGATCGTCGAGGCGCGCCACAGCGGCGGATTGACGACGCTGCCGCCCAGTCGCGGGTCACCGGTCCATTCGGGCCGGCGGCCGCCCTGCACCAGTTTCGTTGCAGGGCGGAGGCTTTTGTCGTCGCGGTTGTTCATGCCCGTCTTGTTAGCGTGCCGCTCGCCAAAAGCCAGCGGCACGGAAACAGGTTTCGACGGCGAAGAGACTCAGGCTGCGCCGGTCGCCTTGGGCGTCGCCGGATCGGCGCCCCATTCGACCCAGCTGCCGTCATAGACCGCAACATCTTCCTTGCCGAGCAGGTGCGCGCCGAAAGCAACGACGGTCGCGGTCATGCCGCTACCGCAGGTGGTGACGAGCGGTTTGTCGAGATCGACCCCGGCGGCGTCGAATGCCGCTTTCAGCTCGTCGCCCTGTTTCCAGGTGCCGTCGGCGTTGAACAACTGGCTATGCGGCAGGCTGCGCGAACCCGGGATATGACCCGGAGCGACACCTGCGCGCGGATCGCGTTCCTCGCCAGTGAAGCGCGCGGCGGGGCGCGCATCGACGACCTGTTCGGCCGCGCTGTCGACATTCGCCAGCATCTGTTCCTTGGTGCGCACCGCTTTGGCATCGCGCCACACGGTGAAGTGGCGGTGACGGAGCGTCTGTTTGCCCATTTCGAGCGCGCGACCTTCGGCCTTCCACTTGGCAAGGCCGCCATCGAGCAGTGCCACGTCGTGGGCGCCGAACAGTTTCAGCAGCCACCAGGCGCGTGCTGCGCTCTTCAGCGGGCTGTCATCATAAATCACGATACGGCTGCCGTCACCGAGACCCAGCGACTGCATACGGCTCGCGAATTTTTCGGCCGGCGGGGCCATATTGTCGACGGTGTTCGACGCGTCGGTCAGTTCGGCAAGATCCATGAACACCGCGCCGGGAATGTGGCCCGCTTCATATTCGGCGCGTGCGTCGCGCCCTTCATCGGCGAGAAATTTCGTCGCGTCGACGACTCGCAGGTCCGATGCCCCCAATTCGCGTTCCAGCCAGTCGGTTGAGACCAAGGCGTCCATGTCATGCTCCTGTTGCGACCGGTCGGGAACATGTTTGCCTGTCCCTCGCCCGGCCATCCTGCTGTGGCTTCTTGTCTTTCCGGGGGATAGTCAGCCTATGCCCCCACTTGCGCTTTTTCAAGCGTGGTCGATCCTGCCTCAGCCGATGGTGCACCGCAACAAAAAAGCAGTGTCTTTTTGGGTCAAGCTATTGCGCGCGCTTGATCGCCGTCGCACGCGCGCCAGGACGATCGACAGCATAGGTGGGCCGGTCGAGCGGCAGCGGTGCCAGCTTTTCGCTGCCGCTTGTGCCTTGTTCGCGGCCGAGCACAAAACTTCCCGCATTCTGACCGAAAGCCTCTCCCTCGCCATCCCAATGATAAGTGACGTCGAACGCGATGACGGGGACGAGCATCGGCTTGCCGCCGATCA
This sequence comes from Sphingopyxis sp. C-1, assembly GCF_001047015.1. Lineage (NCBI taxonomy): Bacteria > Pseudomonadati > Pseudomonadota > Alphaproteobacteria > Sphingomonadales > Sphingopyxidaceae > Sphingopyxis > Sphingopyxis sp. C-1. The sequence continues at coordinate 120,443 of NZ_BBRO01000001.1, read as the reverse complement.
TCAGGGGTTCGATCGTAGCGCGGGGCAACATGACCTCTGTCGATAATTCTTCGCCCGCCCCGACGGCAAGCGCCATGTCGTCGCGCAGCACGCTGCCGCCCGCACCGTCGAAGAAGCGGGCAAGCACCGGCTCGGTCATGGCCGACCCCTGATTGAGCGCGATGCGGACCATCAGTCCCGTCGCAGGCGCGGTCCCCTGATTGATCAGGTGGAGGGCGAATCCGACCGCGACATGATCGGCCGCGAAACGGATGCTGCGCACGTCGAGCGCCATCGCGACCACCGCGCGCAGTTCGTCGGCAGCGCGGGTAACGAGCGGGTGCGCGGGGGCGGCCGCAGCCGAGGCAGCGGGCGTTGGCACAGGCGGCTGAACGACGGGACGCGACGTTGCGGGGACCGGCGGCTTCGAAGGCGTTTCCGCTGCCCGAGGCGCCGGGCGCGGGACGATCGGACGCGGAGCTTCTTCGATCGCGTCGAGCGGAACTCCTGCCGGCGCCGCACGGCGGCGCCAATACCAGAATCCGGCGGCGCCCGCCGCGAGCGCGGCCAGCACCCAGGCCCAGATCGGCGTACCCGACGACGGGCTGGCCGGAGCGGCCACGACCGGCGCTGCATCGGCGGAGGCAGGCGTCGCACCCGTCGCAACGGGTACGGGGGGCGCCGCCGTATCGATAGGGGGCAAAGCCGGATTGTCGATCGGAGTCGCCTGCGTCGTGCCGGCGGTGTCGGGCGTCGCCGCGCGCGGTGCCACGATCGCAGGTGTATCGCGCCGCGTCGGTGCGGGAGCAGGCGTCGGGGTCGCGGTGGCTGGCTGCGTCGGAGTTACCCGTGGCGGCGCCACCGGCTGCGTTGGTGTTGGCGCCGGTGCGGGGGTCGGGGTCGGCTGTCCACGCCGTTCGCCGGGCGCGACAGGCGGCAAGCCGTTGTCCGAAGGCCCCTGCACACCCGGGGTCCGGCCGTCATCGGCAGGCGGCGGCAGGCGGAAATCGATCGGGCGTGACGAGGTTCCGGTGTCTTGCGCATGCGCAGGCATCGCTGCCGCCAGCATCGCCGCCGCGAGCGCGACCGTCGCCACCTGTTCTCGCCCGAAGTTACGCACCGTCATCTTGTCCGCGATCCCACACTACACATATCTCGCATGCGCCGCTGAATTGGCGCTGAACCTGGCGGCCTGACATCTCAAGGACAATCGGTCCGGATGACATCGGCCGCGCTGCGCACTAGAGCCTTTCCATGACCGATTCCACCCCTACCCCACTCGCGCCGAAACATCTCGGCCAGTCCAGCGAACTTCCTGCCTCGCCCGAGGCCGCGGTTCTCGACTATGTCCCCAACCCGCGCGCGGGCGAGCTCTATCTCGTCCGCTTCGCCGCGCCCGAGTTCACCTCGCTCTGCCCGGTGACCGGACAACCCGATTTCGCACATCTCGTCATCGATTATGCGCCCGGCGAAACGATCGTCGAATCGAAGAGCCTGAAGCTGTTCCTTGGCAGTTTTCGGAACCATGCGGGCTTTCACGAGGATTGCACTGTCGGCATCGGCCGCCGCCTGTTCGATGAAATGCAGCCTCGCTGGCTGCGCATTGGCGGTTACTGGTATCCGCGTGGCGGCATCCCGATCGATGTCTTCTGGCAATCGAGCGCGCCGCCCGAGGGCTTGTGGCTCCCCGATCAAGCGGTCGCGCCTTATCGCGGGCGGGGATGATTATTCATCTTTCCGTCACAAAATATTGACATTAGTGTCAGCGATATGACCACCGCTTCCCTTCCGCACGACCATGCGATCGCCGTCGGTTCCGACCAGATCGATTTCATGGGTCATGTAAACAACGCTCACTATCTGAGCTGGGTACAGGAAGCGGTGCTGTCGCACTGGCGCCATATCGCGCCGCCCGACGCGGTCGCGGCCCATCTGTGGGTCGCACTGAAGCACGAGATCACGTACCGCCGTCCCGCTTTCCTCGACGATCAGGTCATCGCGACCGTGATCCTGGAAAAAGTGCAGGGCGCACGCGCCTTTTATGAAACGATCATCAAACGCGGCGAAGAGGTATTGGCCGAGGTCAAATCCTCATGGTGCTGCGTCGATGCTGTAACGCTGCGCCCTGCGCGCCTTGCGAGCGAAGTGGTTGCGCGCTTCTTTCCGGATGAAAAGACCTAGCCGGCGATAGTACCGGACAGGCCGGATCTTACGGACTTACCGGGCTATCGCCGTCATCGTCGACTACCAGCCAAATGCCGCCGGCGATAATCGCGAGACCCAACACGATCGCGATCCAGCTCGCACCCTCGAGTTCATTCTCGCCTTCGACGACGCTCGTCGCACGGGCGTCGCCGATCGCGGGTGCGGCCGAAGCGACAACCGGCGATAGCACCATCGAAACCGCGGCGACCGAAATCGCAGTCTTTTTCCATAGCTTCATGACAGACTCCTCCAACAAGGGTCTTGAAACGCAGCCGAAACGGCAATTGTTCCACTCCCCTGCGGAGAAGTCTGCTGTTCCACTCCCCTACGGCGAAGTCTGCCGACGCAGGGCTAGGCCGCCGCGAATCGAATCGGCAGGCGCTTCAACCCGCCGACGAACACCGATTCGACGCGCGCGGGTTCACCCGCCAGTTCGAGGCTTTTGAGGCGCGGCAGCAACTCCTCCATCAATATGCGCATTTCCATGCGCGCGAGATGCTGGCCGAGACAGACATGTGCGCCGAAACCAAAGGCGATCTGCTGGTTCTTTTCACGATCAGGATCGAAAGCAAAAGGATCGCCGAACACGGCCTCGTCGCGGTTGCCCGAGACATAGTTGAGCATCAGCCAGTCGCCCTCGCGAATCGTCTGCCCGCCGATCTCGACGTCCTCTTTGGCGCTGCGCATGAAATGCTGGACCGGAGTCGTCCAGCGGATCGCCTCTTCGATCAGCCCGGCCTTGTCGCTGTCGGCGGCGCGAAAACGTTCGAACAGCGCCGGGTTCTTCGCCAGTTCCATGATCGCACCCGCGGTCGAAGCACTTGTCGTGTCATGCCCCGCCGTCGCGATGATCATATAATAGCCGGCAAGTTCGCGGTCGGGGATCTGTTCGCCGCCGACCATGGCGTTTGCGATGACCGTAGCGATATCCTCGCGAGGATTTGCGCGGCGGTCGGCGGTCAGCGCGCCGAAGTAATTTTCGAAATCGGCGATGACATAATGAAGCATCGCGATCGCCTGCTCCGCACTGGTGATCGCCTCCCTGCTCCGGTTCAGTTCGGGGTCGGTGGGACCGAATAGCTGCTGCGTCAGCATCAGCATGCGCGGTTCGTCCTCACGCGGGACGCCCAATATGTCCATGATGACGCGCAGCGGATAATGCGCCGCGACATCGCGCGCGAAGTCGGTCTCCGCGCCGGCCTCCAGCATAAGATCGACGGTCTCGCGCGCCAGTTGACGGATCCGGTCTTCGACGATCTTCAGATTCTTGGGCATGAACCAGCTCTGCGTCAGCAGCCGGTATTTCATATGATCGGGCGCATCCATCTGTACCAGCGAGCGAATCAGATGCCCGTCATTGTTCGGGGTCGCGGCGCGCGCCAACGCCTCGCCGTCGCGGTTGGTCAGCACGGTCGGGCGTATGCCGTTCGCAAAACGCTGAGGATCGCGGCTGATCGCCATGATGTCGGCGTGCCGCGTCACGAGCCAGAAAGGATCGTGATCGCTATTCTCGGCGACCGCAAGCGGCGCATTCGCACGCGCCCATGCGAGCTGCTCGTGCAGTGGATCCCATTGGCCGTATGCGACGGGGTCGACGACGGCGGCGGCTACCTCTCCAGGCAATATAGGTTTTGTCATGCAACCAAAGCTGCCTCATCGCGTGCCGTCTGTCGAGCCCGGACGACCGCCTGCCGAAAGGGGGCGTCGAGGGCGTCCCGCTTGGGACTAGCCGGGGCCGCAAAATCATACCGGGGATCGCAACAATGACACTCTCGACTCGCCATTTTCTCGTTGCCGCCGTCTCGTCGCTCGGCCTTGCCGCCTGCGCCGCGCAGCCGGGGGTCGAATCGCCCAGGCCCACCGCCACGACGCCCGCACTCACGGGCGCGCCGCTCGATACGAGCGTGCCGAGCCAGCTGCCGCGCATCGCACGGCCCGTGCATTATGACATCAGCGTTGTCCCCGACGCGAAGGCGCTGACCTTTACCGGCGAAGCGGGAATCGATCTTGAACTCTATGCTCCCTCGGCGACGTTGACGCTGAACGCGCTCGACCTGACCTTCGCCGGCGCAAGCCTGACCGGCGCCGACGGCAAGGCGATCCCGCTGACCGTCGCCACCGACGCCGCCGCGCAGACGGCCAGCTTTACAGCGGCCGAGCCGCTCGCACCCGGCAAATACCGCCTGACCGCCAGCTATACCGGTACGATCAACACGCAAGCGAACGGCCTTTTCGCGCTCGATTATCCCGACAAGGCCACGGGCAATGAAGTGCGCGGGCTGTTCACCCAGTTCGAGGCGCCCGATGCGCGGCGCTTCGTCCCGAGCTTTGACGAGCCTAGCTACAAGGCGACTTTCACTCTGTCGGCGACCGTCCCGGAGGGCGATCTGGCCGTCAGCAACATGCCCGTGGCGAGCGAAGCGCCAGTCCAAGGCGGCAAAAAGAAGGTGACATTCGAAATCTCGCCCAAAATGTCGTCCTACCTTCTCTTTTTCGCGACCGGGAATTTCGAACGGCTCGCCGCGAAGAGCGAGAGCGGCGCCGAAGTCGGCATCGTCTCGCCCAAGGGATCGGGCGAGCAGGCGCGTTTCGCGCTCGACAGCCTCGGCCCGCTGCTCGGCTATTACAGCGACTATTTCGGCCAGCCCTATCCGCTCCCCAAGCTCGACAATGTCGCGGGGCCCGGCCAGTCGCAATTTTTCGGCGCGATGGAAAATTGGGGCGCGATCTTCACCTTCGAGCGCATCCTGCTCGACGATCCGAAGATCACCAGCGAAGCGACGCGCCAGCAAATCTATACGACGCAGGCGCATGAGGTCGCGCATCAATGGTTCGGCGACCTCGTCACGATGGCGTGGTGGGACGACCTTTGGCTCAACGAAGGCTTCGCAAGCTGGATGGAAACCAAGGCGAGCGACCATTTCCACCCCGACTGGCAGCCGCTGCTCGACCGCGTCGGCGGCCGCGAAGGTGCGATGGCGCTCGACGCCTTTGCGACGACCCACCCGATCGTCCAGACGATCCGGACCGTAGAGGATACCAATCAGGCGTTCGACGCGATCACATACCAAAAGGGCGAGGCGGTGATCACGATGCTCGAAGCCTATGCAGGCGAGAATGTGTGGCGCGGTGGGCTGCGGAGCTACATGGCGAAGCATAAATATGCGAACACGCGGACCGACGATCTGTGGAATGCGGTGGAGGCGGCGGGCGCGAAAGGGCTGACCGCGATCGCGCATGATTTCACGAGCCAGGCGGGTATCCCGCTGCTCCGCGTCGGCGGCGTGACCTGCGCCGGTGGCAACACGACCGTCCAACTGACGCAGGGCGAATTCGCGCGCGACCGCAAGGACAGTATCGATGCCCAAGGCCGCCGCTGGCAGGTGCCCGTGCTCGCGCGTTCCGGCAATGGTGCGATCGCGCGGCAGGTGATCGCCGGCGGGATGGGCACGTTGACGCTGCCCGGCTGCGGTCCGGTGCTGATCAACGCGGGTCAGGCCGGCTATTATCGCACCCTCTATTCGCCCGCCGCGCTCCAGGCGCTCCGCGGCGATTTCGCCAAGCTGGCGCCGATCGACCAGCTCGGGCTGCTCGGCGACAATTTCGCGCTCGCCTATGCGGGCTACCAACCGATGGGCGCCGCGCTCGACCTGCTCGCGGCGGCACCCAGCGACGCGAACCCGAAACTGCTCGGCGACGTCGCGGGGCGCTACGCCGCGCTATACGGTTATTTCGACGACCAGCCGGCGGTACGGAAACAGATTGCGGCACGCGGCACCGCAGCCCTCGCCCGGGCGATGCAGCGCCTTGGGTTCGACGCGCGGGCGGGCGAACCCGCACTCGACAGCATCCTTCGTTCCGAACTGCTCGGCGCGCTCGGGACGTTGGGCGATGCAAAAGTGCTGGCGGAAGCACGCCGCCGCTTCGCGCTGCTGGACGGCAATCCCGCGGCGCTCGACGGCCCGCTGAAATCGCGCTGGCTCGACATTGTCGCGGCGAACGCGAGCGACGCCGAATGGACGAAGCTGCGCGCCTTGGCGAAGGGATCGAAATCGGCGGTCGAGCGCAGCGCCTTCTATACCTTCCTCGGCAATGCAAAGGACGCGACGCTGGCGAAGCGCGCGCTCGACCTCGCGCTGACCGACGAGCCCGGCAAGACGGTCAGCGCCTCGATCATCGGTGCCGTCGCCAGAAATCACCCCGAACAGGCGGTCGATTTCGCACAGGCCAACCAGGCCGCCGTCGACCGGCTGATCGACGCTTCGGCACGGGCGCGTTTCCTTGCCGGGCTGGCGGCCTCGTCGAACGATCCGGCGATGATCGCAAAGCTCGAGCGGATCGCGGCCCCGCTGCCCGCCGATGTGCGCAAACCCTATGACAAGACGCTGGCGTCCTTGAAGGAACGCAGCGTCAGCCGTCCGCGCATCAAGGGTGAAATCGCAGGCTGGCTGAAGACGAAATAGCGGAAAGGCCGCGGCCGGTCACCCGGCCGGCTGCGGCGCTCCCGCCGGCATCGCCTGTTCCCATTCGGCGCGCGCCCTGCGGATCATCGCCTTCAGCGCATCGGCATGGCGCTGCCACGCGGCGGCCGTGTCGGCATTCCACGCCGCCCCCGCCGCGGCGCCGAGTTCCTCGACCGTCATATCGATGAAGGCATCATATTCGGCGATCGGCAGCGGTCCATAGGATCGGTGGGTAAAGACGAGCTCGGCGACAAGCGGCCACACCCATCCCTCGCCTTGCGCGAGGCCGAACATCATCTGCAATGTTTCGTCGGTCATCCGCCGCGACGACGCATCGATCGAAATGAAGCTCGCGCGGCGGCCCGGATAGGCGGCGAAGAAACGCTCGAACAGCGCGTGGCGGATATCGATGCCGGCGTCGGCGACGGCCATCAGGCTCGCCTCCATCAGCGCGGCATCGGCATCGCTCATTTGAACAGGCTGCCCAATATGCCGCGCATCAGCTGCCCGCCGAACTTGCCCGCGACCTGCCGGCCGAGATTGGTCGCTGCCGAACGCGCCGCCGACTCGACCATCTTTTCGGCGAAGCTCGGTTTCGCGGCTTCGCGCGCGGCTGCCTTTTCCTGTTGCAGCCGCGCCTTCTCTTCGGCGACCTTGCGCTTCGCCTCTTCCTTCGCGGCGATTGCGGCCTGCTTGTCGGCCGCTTCCTGCGCCTTGGCCTCGACCGCGGCGGCCTGCGCCTGCTCGGCCTTTGCGGCGAGCAGTTCCTCGGCGCTCTCGCGATCGACGGCGGTGTCATATTTGCCCTCGACCGGCGAGATCGACTTGATGATCGCCCGCTCCTTGGCGTCGAGCGGACCCGCCCGCGAACAGGGCGGTTTGATCAAAGTGCGTTCGACCGGCGACGGCGCGCCGTCGGCCATCAGCAGCGATACCAGCGCCTCGCCGACCTTCAATTCGGTGATCTCGCGCGCGACATCGACCTTGGGGTTCGGGCGGAAGGTTTCAGCGGCCGCTTTCACCGCCTTCTGGTCGCGCGGGGTGAAGGCACGCAGCGCATGCTGGACGCGGTTGCCGAGCTGGCCCGCGACATCTTCGGGAATGTCGATCGGGTTCTGCGTCACGAAATAGACGCCGACGCCCTTCGAACGGATCAGACGCACGACCTGCTCGATCTTTTCGGCAAGCGCGGGGGGTGCGTCGTCGAACAGCAGATGCGCCTCGTCGAAGAAGAAGACGAGCTTCGGCTTGTCGGGGTCGCCGACCTCGGGAAGCGTCTCGAACATCTCGCTGAGCATCCAGAGGAGGAAGGTCGCATAGAGCTTTGGGCTCGCCATCAGCTTGTCGGCGGCAAGGATGTTCACATAACCGCGGCCATTCTCGTCAGTGCGGATCATGTCCATGATATCGAGCGCGGGTTCGCCGAAGAAATTCGCGCCGCCCTGCGTTTCGAGCGTCAGCAATTGCCGCTGGATCGTCCCGACGGTCGCCTTCGAGACATTGCCATATTTGGTCGTGAGTTCGTCGGCATTTTCGGCACACCAGGCCAGCATTGCCTGTAAATCACCGAGGTCGAGCAGCAGCAGATTCTGTTCGTCGGCAACCCGAAAGGCGATCGCCAGCACGCCCTCCTGCACTTCGTTGAGCCCCATCAGCCGCGCCAGCAGCAAAGGCCCCATTTCGGAAATGGTCGTGCGAACCGGATGTCCCTGTTCGCCGAACAAATCCCAGAAGATCACCGGATTGTCGCGATAGGCCCATTCGCTGTCACCGATCTCCGCAGCGCGCGCCGCAAAAATCTCGTGCATTTTCGAGGTCGGGCTGCCGGCCATCGCCATGCCCGCAAGATCGCCTTTCACATCGGCGACGAACACCGGCACGCCGACCGCCGAAAAGCCCTCGGCCAGTCCCTGCAAGGTCACCGTCTTGCCGGTGCCGGTCGCGCCGGCAATCAGCCCGTGGCGATTCGCGCGTTTGAGCACCAGCGACTGGCGCGGACCGTCCGCCGCTCCGCCCCCGCCAAGACCGATATAGATTTCGCTTGCCGTGCTGACGTCGCTCACCCGCTATCCTCCATCTTAAAAAGCTGGGTCGAGGTTAGAGCGGCGGGTGAGCCCAGGCAATCGGCAAACCGGCGCGGCAGCCAAAACCGGGAAACGGCCCGAAACTGCCGAACTTCACTCGCAATTCGCGCCCCGCGACGGGGCGGCACGACCGCTGCTGCCGCCGTTAAGGCCACAAAAGCCCCGCATGCACAGGCAGGACATGTGTTCTTTGTGGCTTTATCGGATCGTAGGTCATCAGGCAGCGTAGATCATGGCAAGATATTGTAGGAAAGATCGCGTTCCATGCTCCGTGGGCCGAAGAGATTCGACCGTTTACCGCCCCGTTCCGGTTATTCGCTAATGTTCCGGACGAATTGGCGGAAATCGACCGGGAGCTGCCCTCTCCATATCGTCACCCCGGACTTGATCCGGGGTCCCGCTGGAGGTCGAAGTCGGTGAGTGCGTCAAAAAGCGGGATCCCGGGTCGAGCCCGGGATGACGAGAGCGAAAAAACGACCGGAAACTAACGACGGTAATGTGTACCCCGGCGAAAGCCGGGGTCCAGGGCGGCAATCCGCACAGCTCGGCTTTCTAAAGCCGTGGGCCCCGGCCTTCGCCGGGGTACAACATAGTAGCAAACGTCCGCTCCCCACCCCAATGCCGACGCGGCCGAATTCAGCGCCGCGCCGCGAAGAAGTCCCTGAGCAGTGCGGCCGCTTCGCCCTCGCCTATCCCGTCATAAACTTCCGGCCGGTGGTGGATCGTCGGCTGTGCGAAGGTGCGGGGGCCGTGGACGACCGCGCCGCCCTTTGGATCGTCGGCGCCATAATAGAGCCGCGCAATGCGCGCATGCGCGATCGCGCCCGCGCACATCGCGCACGGCTCCAGCGTGACATAGAGGTCGCAGCCGTCGAGGCGTTCGTTGCCGAGCTTTGCCGCCGCCGCACGAATCGCGACGATTTCGGCATGCGCGGTCGGGTCGTGCGATTCGCGCGGACGGTTGTGACCTTCGGCGATCGTCACACCATCCTTGACGATCACCGCGCCGACGGGCACTTCGCCCCATTCCGCGGCGATGCGGGCGAGATCGAGCGCGCGGCGCATCGGTTCGGGAAACGGGAACGAAGGCATAAAAGCGCCCTATTCGCTTGACGAATCTCCGGCAAGCCGATAAGCGCGCGCCTTTCCCGGCTCACTCCGGTCCTGTTCTACCCGTTTCGCGGGAAGTGCCCGGACGCCGATCCGAATTTTTTTGACGAGGACGAAGACGATGTCGCGCATCTGCGAACTGACCGGCAAGGGCCGCCAGGTTGGCCACAATGTCAGCCACGCCAACAACAAGACCAAGCGCACCTTCCTGCCCAACCTGCAGAATGTGACGTTGCTGTCGGACGCACTCGGCAAGGGTGTGAAGCTGCGCGTGTCGACGCACGGCCTTCGTTCGGTCGAACATAATGGCGGCCTCGACAACTGGCTGCTCAAGACCGGCGACGACCAGCTTTCGGCGAATGCCCGCAAGGTGAAGAAGGAAGTCACGAAGAAGCTGGCCGAAAAGGCCGCCTGAGCTTCCAAGTCTTTCGAATAGCAGAAGGCCGCCGGGTTACCGCGCGGCCTTTTTGCTGTCCGGCGTCTTTTTGGGCGGCAGGTCGACAAGCTCGAACTGAAGCAGCAGGCTGCGCTGCCAGACATTGAAGTTATCGTCGGCGACAAGCCACAGCCAGGTGCGGCCCTCCTCCACCGAAATCGCCGCGCCCTCGTAATTTTCCGCAAGCGGCCGGGGCACGCGGCCGATCGTCCGCGACCGAACGACGGCGTCCTTTTCGATGTCCGCGGGATCGACGATCGCGATCACCGTCGTGAAGACGGGGTCAAAGCCCAGCCGCCGGTGCACGAGCAGGATGCGGCCGTCGGGCAGCGCCGCAGCGTCGCTGATCCGTCCGCGTCCTGCCGAATCGTAAAAGAAGCGAATCGGCGCCGGGCCGGGCGCCGCGGGATCGCCGGTGTAGATCAGCGCCTCGCGGCCGCGCGGATCGTCATCGGCATTTTCCGAAAAGATGACCGTGCGGCCGTCGGCCAGCCGGGCCATCGCCTCGGGTCCGCTGTTCTTCGGCCAGCGTGGCTGCGGCAGTTTGCGGCGCGATTCGATTTTCGAAAGATCGGCATCGAGCCGCCAGATCTGATTTATCCCTTCAAGCGCGAGCCAGACCTTGCCGCTGGCCGCCTCGACGAACATCGCCTCGACATCGGCCATCGACTTTCGTGCGGGACGGCCGTCGATCGTCGGCAGCGCGCGGACCCGGACCGACGACACCGCGCCACGCGAATCGAGCGACAGGCGTGTCGAATAGCCATTGTCGCCGACGAGCAGAAATTGCCCCGGCGCGGTGCGCGCGAGCGCGGAGAAGCCGCCGAAGCGGCTGTGCGGGCTGACGAGGTGCCAGCCACGAACGAATCGCATCGGGCCGGTCTCCTCGGACGGAAAGACCAACGGACGCGCGGAGGCCGCCTGCGTCAGATCATCGGTCGGAAAGCGCATGACGGTGCCGGGCACGGGGCCGAGGGCAAGGAAAATCAGGGCGGCGGGAAGTAGGCGGCGCATCGCCGCGGGAGTTAGAACGGCCGCCAGCGAAAGAAAAGCATTTCACCGCAGAAAGCTGAACGCCAGCCAACAGCTACGTTCAGGCTTGGCTCAATGCGAATCGGGCAAAACATGATCATCGACAAAGCCCGGATGGGCCAACGACGACGAAGGAGAACGAAAATGAAAAAGATGGTGACCCTCTCGATCGCCGCCCTGATGTCCACTGCGACGCTGGGCATGGCGGCTCCCGCTGCGGCGCAGAACGGCTATTACGACCGCGACGGCTATTCGAGCTATGACGTTCGCTATGACCGCGACGATCGCCGTTATGACCGCCGCGACTATCGCCGGGACAACCGCCGCGATTACCGTAACGACCGTCGCTATTACCGCGGTGACCGCCGCAATTATCGCCAGTGCGACAATGGCACCGGCGGCACCGTGATCGGTGCGATCGCAGGCGGCCTTGCCGGTCATGAAATTGCCGGCCGCGGCGACCGCACGGTCGGCACGATCATCGGCGGCGCTGTCGGCGCCCTCGCCGGCCGCGCGATCGACAAGGGGAATGACGGCTGCCGTTAAGAGGCTGTCCCGACCCCCAATAATTCCCTCTTCCCTTGCACCCCGTCCGGCCCCGCGCCGGGCGGGGTTTTCTTTGCGCGCAGCGCCGCGCGGGAGGCGAAGCTTGCCAATGGGACGGCGGAAGCCTAGGTTCGCCCCAAGTGCACGTTCGCGGTTTTGCGGACGCGTGAGCAGAACAGGTTATACTAGCCATGCGGCAAATGGCAGCGCCATCAGGGCGACCGCCGCGGCCGGGTTCGAGGACAGGGCCGGCGGCGAAAGGACGAAACAAGGCAGGTGGCGATGCACGCCCGATGCCGATCACGCGGCCGCGCAGCTATGCCGCAATCGACCTTGGCACCAACAATTGCCGGCTCCTTATCGCGCGCCCGCAAAATGGCGAGTTGGTCGTCATCGACGCCTTTTCGCGCATCGTCCGGTTGGGCGAAGGCCTCCACGGCAGCGGAAAGATCAGCGACGCCGCAATGGACCGCACGGTCGCGGCGCTGTCGATCTGCGCCGACAAGCTGCGCCGCCGCCACGTAACGCTGTCGCGCGCGGTCGCGACCGAAGCCTGCCGCCGCGCAACCAACGGCGAGGAACTGGCCGAACGCGTCCGCCGCGAAACCGGCATCGTCCTCGACATCATTTCGGCCGCCGAGGAAGCGAGACTGGCGGTCCTTGGCTGCCACAATCTGATGGAGCCGGGCGAAGGGCCTGCGTTGATCTTTGACATCGGCGGCGGCTCGACCGAATTGATGCACGTTGACGTGTCGGACCATGACGTGAAGATCCACGACTGGATCAGCGTGCCGTGGGGCGTCGTGTCACTCACCGAACATGCCCCGCTGCCCGAAGACAGCCTTGCCGGGCGGCAAGCCGCTTATGCGCATATGCGCGAAGTGACGCGGAGCGCCTTTTCCGCCTTTGCCGATCGCGCCGAACGTTTCGCGGGCCAGCCGCTGCGCCTGCTCGGCACCAGCGGCACGGTGACGACGCTTGCCAGCGTTTTCCTCGACCTGCCGCGTTACGATCGGCGCGCGGTCGACGGACTGGTCGTCCCCTCGGATGCAATGCGCGACATCAGCCGCCGCCTGGCCGACGCCAGCATCGCCGACCGTGCCGAAATCGCATGCATCGGCCGCGAGCGCGCCGATCTGGTCGTTGCGGGCTGCGCAATTCTTGAAAGCATCATCGACCTGTGGCCCGCCGCGCGCGTGGGCGTCGCCGATCGCGGCATCCGCGAGGGAATTTTGCGCTGCCTTGCGATGCAAGGCCGCGACATCCCGGTCACCCGGCGCGAGTATCGCAAATGAGCGGTGCGAGCGGAAAAGGCGGCAGCGGCCGCGGCGGCCTGCATGTGCGCGTCAAAACCGCGCGCAAGCGCAGCGTCTCGTCGACGCGCTGGTTGCAGCGCCAGCTCAACGATCCCTATGTGCGCCGCGCGCAGGCCGAGGGCTATCGTTCGCGCGCCGCTTACAAGCTGATCGAACTCGACGAAAAATTCGGCTTTCTCAAGAAATCTCGCGCGGTCGTCGACCTTGGCATCACGCCCGGCGGCTGGTCGCAGGTCGTGCGCAAGGCGAACCCACGCGCGCGCGTTGCGGGGATCGACCTGCTCCACTGCGAACCGATCGAGGGCGTTGCCATCCTCGAGATGGATTTCATGGACGATGCGGCGCCGGACGCGCTGATCGAAGCGCTGGGCAGCGCCCCCGACCTCGTGATTTCAGACATGGCGGCAAATACCGTCGGCCATCCGCAGACCGACCATCTGCGTACCATCGGCCTTGCCGAAACCGCCGCCGATTTCGCGGTGCAGAATCTGCAGCCCGGTGGCGCATTTGTCGCGAAAGTCTTTGCAGGCGGCGCCGACCGCGAATTGCTGACGATCCTCAAACAGAATTTCACGACGGTAAAGCACGCCAAACCGCCGGCGAGCCGCAAGGGGTCGCCCGAGCTTTATGTCATCGCGCAGGGCTTTAAGGGCCGGAGCAGCAACGCGGACACGGAATAATCGGACAATGAGTCGAACCGGGGGAGAGTTTCGATGAGCAAATCGGCACGGTCGATCGCGGCTGTGACACTAGCCGCGCTGATGCTTGCATCGTGCGGCGGCGGGGGCGACGGAAGCCTGGGCAGCGGCGGCCCCGTGACGGTCCCGCCGACCCCGACTCCCACGCCGACTCCCACTTGCGGGCTTGCATCGCGTCAGGCCTTTGCCAAGGCGGTGATCGATGAATGGTATCTGTTCCCGAGCGACGTCGCGAGCGTCAGCGCGGCGAGTTACAGCAATGTCCAATCCTATATCGACGCGCTCGTCGCGCCCGCGCGCGCGCTGAACAAGGACCGCTTCTTCACCTACATCACCTCGATCGCCGAGGAGAATGCCTTCTACGCCAGCGGATCGAGCGCCGGTTTCGGCATTCGCCTGGCCTATGACGCGGTGAACCAGCGCATTGCCATTGCCGAAGCCTATGAAGGCGCTCCCGCCTTTGCCGCCGGGATCGACCGTGGGGCGGCGATCGTCGCCATCGGCACGACCAACGCCAATCTGCGTACCGTCGCCAGCATCGTGAACGCCGAAGGCACCGCGGGGCTGACCGATGCGCTAGGCCCCAACGACCCCGGGGTCAGCCGCGTGCTGCGCATCACCGACGCCAGCGGCACGCGCGATGTCACCGTGACGAAAGCCGACTATTCGCTCGACCCGGTTTCCGACCGCTATGGTGCAAAGATCATCACCGAGGGCGGTCGCAGCTACGGCTATATCAACCTGCGCACCTTTATCTCGTCCGCGGACGACCAGCTAAAGGCGGCCTTTGCCGATTTTCGCGCACGCGGCGTGACCGACATCATCGTCGATTTCCGCTATAACGGCGGCGGACTCGTTTCGACCGCCAATCTGATGGGCGACCTGATGGGCGCGGGGCGCGCCGGACAGATTTTCTCGCAAACCCGTTTTCGTTCCAGCAAATCGGCGGAGAATGACGAGCATCGCTTTACCCCGGTGAGCCAGTCGATCGCGCCGACGCGCATCGCCTTCATCGGTTCTGGGTCGACGGCATCGGCGAGCGAGCTGGTGATCAATTCGATGCTGCCCTGGCTCGGCACCAATATGACGCTCGTCGGCAGCAACACCTATGGCAAGCCCGTCGGCCAGATCGCGCTCGACAAGGCCGAATGCGACGACCGCATGCGCGTCGTCGCCTTTGCAACGGGTAACGCCACCGGACAGAGCGACTATTATGACGGGCTCGCGCCCAAGATCGCCAACAGTTGCGCCGCGAACGACGATCTGAGTGTCCCGCTCGGCGACCCGCGCGAGGCGTCGATCCGCGCCGCCATAGGCTTTCTGTCGGGCACCGCCTGTACAGCGCGCATCGCCGACGCGAGCGCCGGCGCGGCGGCGCAGCGCCGCAGCGCCGCGATCATGGCCGAGCCCGAAATGCTGAGCCCCGACCGGCCGAGCGCGGCACAGCGTGAATTGCCCGGACTCTTCTGATCGCGAGCCTGCTGCATCGCAGCAATTGACCACGGCCCGGAAATGCGGCTAACGGCGGCGGCAAGCGACAGGTTCCCCGGCGACGGGGACTAAGAGGGAACGGGAAAACCCCGGCTGCCCCTGCAACTGTACGCGGCGAGCCATCGGCCACGCGCCATTGGGACCCCGGTTCCGAGAAGGCGGCCGACCGGCGCTGACCCGCAAGCCAGGAGACCTGCCCGTCGCCGTCGTCTTTCGCGCGGACAGGGTGTGCCGGGCGGACGGGGGTGAACCCGCATGACGACAAAGCTGGCTGCGCATGGGCGCGGGCGATGTCGTGCGTCCCAAGGACAACCGCATCGACCGTGCGCATGGGCGGCCTTGTCGATGGGGTACCCAATGTTGAAATTTGTTTTCCGAAGTTCGATCTGCCTTGCCGCCGTCGCGGCGTCGTCCGCCGCCTCCGCCGAAGACGCGTCCACCGCGCATGCCGTCGCCGCCGACGGCGACAGCATCATCGTCACCGCGACGCGTGCACCGCTGACGCTGGACGAGATACCCGCTTCGGTCGCCGTGCTCGACAAGGCGGCAATCGACCGCGCGCAAGATATCGGCGTTACCGAACTGCTGCTCCGCACGCCGGGGATCAGCATCTCGCGCAACGGCGGTTATGGCACGTCCACCTCGCTGCGCATCCGCGGCGCCGAATCCGACCATAGTGTCGTCGTGATCGACGGGGTGAAGCTCAACGATCCGTCGTCGACCGGCGGCGGCTTCAATTTCACCAATCTGCTCGCTGGCGATATTTCGCGGATCGAAGTGCTCCGCGGGCCGCAGTCGATCCTGTGGGGCAGCCAGGCGATCGGCGGCGTCGTCAACGTCGTGACGGCTTCGCCCGAGAAGGAACTCGAAGGCAGCTTCGACCTGGAAGCAGGATCGCGACAGACCGTGAGTGCGCGCGCCGCGGTCGGCGGGCGCACCGGTCCCTTGAGCTGGCGCATCGGCGGCCAGCGCTTCACGACCGACGGGATCTCTTCGCATGCCAAGGCGTTCGGCGGTGTCGAGCGCGATGGCTATCGCAACACCAATCTCTCCGGCCGCGCCGAACTCGCGCTCGCCGACAATGTCAGCGCCGAGGTGCGCGGCTATTATTCGAGCGGCCGGGTCGAATTCGACGGCTTCAATGTCGACAGCAATGATTATGGGCTGAACAAGGAGTTCGTCGGTTACGCGGGGCTCAATTTCGACCTTATCGGCGGGCGATTCCGCAACCGCGTTGCTTACGCCTACACCGATACCAACCGCGACAATTTCAACCCCGACCGCGCGCGGCCGCAAAGCTTTGAGGCCGACGGCAAGAACAAGCGCTGGGAATATCAGGGCAGTTTCGATTTCACCGACCGCATCAGTGCGATCTTCGGAGTCGAGAATGAACGGTCGGATTTCCGCAGCCGATCGCCCGCCGCCTCGCTCGCGACGCCGGTCCCGGCTTTTGCGCGCGGCAAGGCCGAATTGACGAGCGTCTACGGCCAGCTCAGCGTCGAACCGCTCGACGGGCTGACGCTCAACGGCGGCGTCCGCTACGACGATCACGACAGCTTTGGCGGCCAGACGTTGTTCGCCGCTGGCGGGGTTTGGCGGCTCTCGACCGGCACCGTGCTGCGCGCAAGCTATGGCGAAGGGTTCAAGGCGCCGTCGCTCTATCAGCAGTTCAGCGAGTATGGGAATGTCGCGCTCGACCCCGAAGAGGCGCGTGGCTGGGAAGCCGGCATCGAGCAGCATCTGTTCGATCAGAAGCTGGTCGTCGGCGGGGCCTGGTTCGACCGCAGAACGAAGAATCAGATCATCTATAATAGCTGTTCGTCAACAACGACCAACCCGATGTGCTTCGTGCCTGGTGATCCGACGACGCGGCGTTTCGGATATTATTCGAACGTTGCGCGCAGCGAAGCGCATGGCGTCGAAGCCACTGCTGCGCTGACGCTCGGCGGGCTGAAGCTCGACGGCAATTATAGCTGGATCGTTGCCGAGGACCGGTCGGTGGGCACCGCAAATTTCGGTAAATGGCTGCCGCGCCGCCCGCGTCAGACGGCGAACGCATCGGCCAGCTATGGCTTCGACTTCGGGCTCGAGCTTGGCGCGGCGGTGCGCTGGTCGGGCAAGAGCTATGACAATGCAAGCAATGCACAGCGGCTCGACGATTATACGCTCGTCGACCTGCGCGCCGAATATGCGCTTGCCGACAATGTGAAGTTGTTCGCGCGCGCTGAAAATGTCTTCGACGAGCAATATATGACGGCGTTCCGCTATGGCTCGCTCGGCCGCAGCATCTACGCCGGCATCAGGGGACGCTTCTGATGGCGGCGCTGTCGGACCGGAGCGCATCGACGCTGTGGGTGTCGTTGCTCACCGCCGCGAGCAGCATAACGACGCTGGCGCTCGGTTGCGCCACTCCCTTTCCGTCGCTCGCGGCGCTCGCGGCGGTGCATCTGCGCCGCCGCGACGGGCTGGCGCTGATGGTCATGGCGTGGGCGGTCAGCCAGCTCGTCGGCTTCTTCCTGCTCGGCTATCCGCGCGACGGAAGCACCTTGGCGTGGGGCGCCGGGCTGGGCACGGCGGCGGTCGGGTCGGCGCTTGCAAGCTATGCGGCGTTACAGGCGCTGGAATATCGCTCGGTCGCGGCGCGGCTCAGCCTCGCCTATGCGGCGGGGTTCACCGCGTTCAAGGCGATCATTCTTTGCTGGGCGCTTGTCCTTGGCGGGCTGCACACCGCAATGGCGCCCGACCTGCTCGCCGAACAGTTCGTGCGCAATGGCGCGATCCTGATCGGGCTCTATGCCCTCTATCGCGCGCTGGTCGCGGTGGGGGTTCCGGCGCCTCCGCACCCTGCGGCGGCATAATGCTGACGCGCGTCGATCCCGGCCCGGCGGTGGTGGTGTGCAACACCTGCCGCCACAGCCGCGAGTCCCGGGATGACGCGACAGGCATGCGCGGTGGCGCGCGGCTCGTCGAGGCGCTCCGGCGTCTCAAGCAGGACGAGCCGCGCTATGCCGGCATCGCCGTGCAGGAAATGGCGTGCCTGTTCGCGTGCCAGGATCATTGCACCGTCCATCTGCGCGCGCCCGACAAGGTCGGCTATGTCCTCGGGCGGTTTCAGGGCGATGCGGAATCTGCCCGTGCGATCCTCGATTATGCGGTTCATTATGCCGCTAGCGAGCATGGCGGCGTCCCCTTTTCGCTGTGGCCCGAAGGCGTCAAAGGCCATTTCATCACCCGTACCCCGCCGCCAGGATTTGTCGCCGAATGACCAGCTTTGCTTCTGTTCAGGCTTTCGAGGCCGCACTCACCGACCTGCGTGACCCGGACGCCGACGCGGCGAGCGACGCCCGCGTGCGGCAGGGCGAACTCACCAAACCCGCCGGATCGCTCGGGCGGCTCGAGGAACTCGCGATCTTCTTCGCCGGCTGGCAGGGCAAGGCGCGTCCGCGAATCGCCAGCGCGCGCGCCGCGATCTTCGCAGGGAACCATGGCGTAACGGTCCACGGCGTCAGCGCCTTTCCGCCGGGCGTAACCGCGCAGATGGTGGCCAATTTCGCAAGCGGCGGCGCGGCGATCAACGCCCTGTCCGAAGCAGCGGGCCTCGAATTGACCGTCGTCGCGCTCGACCTCGACCGGCCGACCGCCGACTTCACCATAGAAGCCGCAATGAGCGAAACCGATTGCCTCGACGCGCTGAACCGCGGGGCCGCCGTGGTCGACGCCGACCTCGACCTGCTGGTTCTCGGCGAGATGGGCATCGGCAATTCGACCGCCGCGGCGGCGCTGTGCGCGCGCAGCTTCGCGGGCAGCGTCGGCGGTTGGGTCGGTCCGGGCACCGGCGTCGACGGCCATGGCGTCGCGCGCAAGGTCGAGGTGATCGACCGTGCGCTCGCCTGTCACGCCGCCGCGCCGCGCTCGGCGTTCGAGACGCTGCGGCGCGTCGGCGGGCGCGAGACTGCGGCGATTGCGGGTGCGGTGCTGCGTGCGCGGCAGCTTGGCATACCGGTGCTGCTCGACGGCTTTATCTGTTCGTCGGCGATTGCGCCGCTTGCCGCCGAGAATCCCGCGATTACCGCGCATTGCATCGCGGGGCATTGCTCAGCCGAGCCGGGGCACAAGCGCCTGCTCAGCCTGCTCGACCTCGATCCGCTACTGACGCTCGACATGCGGCTGGGCGAGGGCAGCGGCGCGGCGGTGGCGGCGAATATCATCCGCAGCGCACTCGCCGCTCACGACCAGATGGCCACCTTTGCCGAAGCGGCGGTTTCGGCGTCGCTGTGACGACCTTCGCGCTCCATCTGCTGCGCCACGGTGCGCCCGAACAGGCGGGCCTGCTGATGGGACGCACCGATGGCGCATCGACCGCCGAAGGCATCGCCGCGTGTGTCGCGCAGGCTTCCGACCTTGGCATCGAACGGCTTGTCGCGTCGGACCTGCGCCGCAGCCGCGATGCGGGGGCCGCGATCGCCGAGGTCGTGGGCTTGCCGCTGACGGTCGATGCACGCTGGCGCGAACTCGATTTCGGCGAGTGGGACGGCAAGGCGGCGCGCGAGGTCGATACCGATGCGCTCGGCCGCTTCTGGAACGATCCCGATGGGCATCCGCCGCCGGGGGGAGAACGCTGGTCGGCATTGATCGCGCGAGTGTCGGCGGCGATCGCCGATCTTGCGCCCGTCCCGACTTTGGTCGTTGCGCATGGCGGATCGATGCGCGCCGCGTTGCATAGTCTGTGCGGGTTTGATCAGCGCCAGCTTTGGGCGTTCGAGCTGTCTTATGCGGCGCTGCTTTCGCTGCGCGTCTGGCCGGGCGAGCCCACGAGCGCGCAGATCGCGGGGCTCTACCCATGAAAGGGCTGATCGTCGCGATCCAGTTTCTGACGCGGCTGCCGACACCCCGTATTTCCGTGTCGAGCGACGAGTTCGCGGCGTCGATGCGCTGGTTTCCTGCGGTCGGGCTGATCGTCGGGGCGTTTGTCGCGGGCGCCGGATGGGCGGGGGCGCGGATCGATCCGTGGACGGGCGCGCTCGCTGCGCTGATCGTCTGGGTCGCGGTCACTGGCGCGCTGCATCTCGACGGGCTCGGCGACATCGCCGATGCGAGCGGCGCGGCGCACAAGGATCGCGCGCGGTTGATCGCGGTGCTCGGCGACCCGCATGTCGGCAGTTTCGCGGTCGTCGCCATTGCGCTGCAACTGATTGCCAAGCTGGTGCTGCTTCACGCGCTGCTCGACCACGGCGCATTGGCCGCGATCGCGCTGGTTCCGTTCGCGGCGCGGATCGGACCGCTCATCTGGTCGCGCGCGCTGCCCGACCTGCACGCCGGACTGGGGTCGCGCTTTCGCGATGCGGTGCGCCCGGTGGATTTCCTGATCTGGAGCCTGGCTTTCGTTGCTGCCGTGTGGATATCACCCTCGCTGTTGACCGCGCCGCTCGTTTTCCTGCTTTGGGGATGGTGGCTGATACGCAGGATCGGCGGCATTTCGGGCGATGGCCATGGCGCCGGGATCGAGATCGGCGAAAGCACGCTCCTAGCCGCCGCGCTACTGCTGGCGCACGTCGCATGACCGGCGCGTGGACATGGCACGGCGGCGGCCTTGAAACCGCCAAACGCCATTTCGGCGACGGCGACTGGATCGATCTGTCGACCGGAATCAACCCACGACCATGGCCCGGCGCCGCCGAAATGACATTCGACTGGCAGCGGCTGCCCGACCCGCCCGCGCTGGCACGGCTGGAAGCGGTCGCCGCCAGTTATTTCGGAGTGGCCGCACAGCATATCTGCGCGGTGCCGGGCACTGAAATCGGGCTGCGGCTGGTCGGGTCGCTGATCGGCGGCCCCGCGCAGCATGTCGCCCCAGGCTATCGTACCCATGGCGACATGATCGCGGGCAGTATGGCAATCGACGGCACGGCGGCGCAAAATTCGGCCGGCAACCTGATCCTCGCCAATCCCAATAACCCCGATGGACGTACGATAGACGCCGACCGGGTACGCGCGTTGCTCGACGGTCGGAACGGCTGGCTGCTGGTCGACGAGGCCTTTGCCGACGTCGATCCATTGGTCAACGTCGCGCGGTCGGTCGATGACGCGGAAAAGTTGATCGTCTTTCGCTCGTTCGGCAAATTCTTCGGGCTCGCGGGGGTGCGGCTCGGCTTTGTGGTCGCACCGCAAGCCATCGTCGCGGCACTGCGCGATCGGCTGGGCGCATGGCCGCTATCGGCGGCGGCGATCGCGATTGGCACCGCCGCCTATGCCGATGCCGATTGGATCGCGGCGGCGCGGCAGCGCCTGCCAGAAGAGGCAGCAGCGCTTGACGCGATGCTGGCACAACACGGGTTTCAGCCCGTCGGCGCCTGCCCGCTCTTTCGTCTGATCGAGGCCGAGAATGCGCACGCGCTGTTCCAGCGGCTGGCGCGGTGCGCGATCCTGACCCGCCCCTTTTCCGACCGGCCGCGCTGGCTGCGGATCGGCCTGCCCGCCGACGCAAGCGCGCTCACCCGGCTCGAAGCCGCTCTGGCCGATGGCTGATCCGGTCGCGCTCACCGCGCTCGCACTCGACGCCGCGTTCGGCTGGCCGGGCGCGCTCTATCGCCGTATCGGCCATCCGGTCGGGCTGTTCGCGCGCATCATCGACCGATGCGAGGCCCACTGGAATCGCCCGGAAAGCAGCTCCGCCGCGCGGCGGATGCTCGGCGTGGTGACGCTCGCCCTGCTGTTGCTTGTCGCGGGCGGCATTGGCTGGGCGGCCCAGCAATGGCTGCTTCGCATGTTTGGCGACTGGGGCTGGATCGGCGTCGCCATCCTCGCCTGGCCCGCGCTCGCGCAGCGCAGCCTGTTCGACCATGTCCGCGCGGTCGGCGAACGGATCGATGCCGGTGACCTTGCCGGCGCGCGCGACGCCGTCGGCCTGATCGTCGGTCGCGATACCGCCGCGCTCGACAAGGCCGGCGTCGCGCGTGCGGCAATCGAGAGCCTCGCGGAAAGTTTTGGCGACGGCATCGCTGCGCCGCTCTTCTGGCTGCTCCTCCTCGGCCTGCCGGGCGTGTGGGCGTATAAGGCGGTGAACACCGCGGACAGCCTGATCGGCCACCGCGAGGAACGCTGGCACGCCTTCGGCTGGGCGGCCGCGCGGTTCGACGACCTCCTCAACTGGATTCCAGCGCGGCTGTCAGGGCTGCTCCTGTGCCTCGGGGGCGGTGGCGGTTGGCGCATCTTGTGGCGTGATGCCCGCAATCATGCCTCGCCGAACGCCGGTTGGCCCGAGGCGGCAATGGCAGGCGCGCTGGGGCTTCGGCTCGCGGGGCCGATCGCCTATGACGGGGTCATGCACGACAAAGCATGGATCGGCGATGGAGCAAAAGGCGCAGGCGGCGAAGAGATCGACCGCGCGCTCGCCATTTATCTGCGCGCCTGCCTGTTCCTCTGGATGCTTGCGGGAGGCGCGGCATGGCTGCGCTGATGCTGCAGGGTACCGGGTCGGATGTCGGCAAGTCGGTGCTTGTCGCAGCCCTCTGCCGCGCGCTCGTCAATCGCGGCCTCACCGTCCGGCCGTTCAAGCCGCAGAATATGTCGAACAATGCCGCGGTTACCACCGACGGCGGCGAAATCGGGCGCGCACAGGCGCTGCAAGCCATCGCGTGCCGCGTCGCCCCCCACAGCGACATGAACCCGGTGTTGTTGAAGCCGCAGGCCGACCGCACTTCGCAACTGATCGTCCACGGACGCGTGCGCGGGACGCTGGGCAGCGGCAATTTCCGCGAAGCGCGCGGCGCGCTGATGGCCGAAGTGCTCGAAAGCTATCATCGCCTGCGTGGCCAATGCGATATCGTCATCGTCGAGGGTGCGGGATCGCCCGCCGAGATCAATCTGAGGCGGGGCGATATCGCGAACATGGGCTTCGCGCGCGCCGCCGACGTTCCTGTGGTGCTGATCGGCGATATCGACCGCGGCGGCGTGATCGCCTCGATCGTCGGAACGCGCGCGGTGATCGAGCCCGACGATGCCGCGATGATCCGCGGCTTCCTGATCAACAAGTTTCGCGGCGATCCCGCGCTGTTCGACGATGGCTATCGCGAGATCGAGCGGCGGAGCGGCTGGGCGGGTTTCGGCGTCATCCCCTGGCTCGCCGCCGCCGCACGTCTGCCAAGCGAGGACGCGGTAATCCTCGAACGCCCCGCCGACCCGCGTGAGGGACGACGGATGATCGCCTGCCCCATCGTGCCGCGCATTTCGAATTTCGACGACCTCGATCCATTGAAGCTCGAGCCCGGGGTCGAGATCGTGATGGTGCCGCCGGGCCGCGCCATTCCGGCCGAGGCAGCGATGATCGTCCTGCCCGGATCGAAGGCGACGATCGCCGATCTGGCCGCGCTGCGCGCCGAGGGCTGGGATATCGACATCAAGGCGCACCACAGACGCGGCGGGCTGATCGTCGGGCTGTGCGGCGGGTACCAGATGCTGGGCAAACGGATCGCCGATCCGCTGGGGATCGAGGGGGTGCCGGCCGACGTCGAGGGGCTCGGCCTGCTCGACGTCGAAACGATCCTGTCGCCCGCCAAGATGCTCCGTCATGTGGAGGGAACGGCGCTTGGCGTGCCGGTCGGAGGTTATGAGATGCATATGGGGGAGACGCGTGGTCCCGGTACGGAACGCCCCTTTGCCATAGTGGCAGGCGCTGCCCGCGACGGCGCGGTCAGCGGCGACGGCAAGGTGATCGGTTCCTATCTGCACGGCATGTTCGCGTCGCCCGAACTGCGTCATGCGCTGCTCGCGCGGATCGACGTTACGGGTAGCGGGCGTAACTATGTCGCCGACGTCGATACCGCGCTCGATGACATTGCGGCCGAATTCGCCGCGCATGCCGATATCGACGCGATGCTGCGGATCGCGGGTGTCGGCGCATGAGCGGGACGTCGCTTTTCGTGCTGGGCGGCGCGCGGTCGGGCAAGAGCCGCTATGCGCAGTCGCGCGCCGAAGCCGCAGGCGGCGATCCCGTTTTCATCGCGACGGCCGAAGCCTTCGACGACGAAATGCGCGACCGGATCGCACGTCATCGGGCCGACCGCGATGCGCGCTGGACCACTATCGAGGCACCACGCGACCTGCCCGAGGCGATCGACGCCGTCAGCTGCAGCAAAACCGTCGTCCTGGTCGATTGCCTGACGCTCTGGGTTTCGAACCTGCTGCTCGCCGACGTCGACATTCCGCGGGCTGGCGAACAATTATGCCAAGCAATCAGCCGCTTCGAAGGCACGCTCATCCTTGTCGCCAACGAGGTCGGCCTGGGCATCGTGCCCGACAATGCGCTCGCGCGCGCGTTCCGCGACGCAGCGGGGCTGCTCAACCAGTCGGTCGCGGCGACGGTCGACGAAGTGGTGCTGCTAACCGCCGGACTGCCGCTCACGCTCAAGCCCGGCGCGGTTTAAAGCGCCGCTTTCCGGAAACGTGCTGAATGGCGCGTTTACTATCGTCATGAAGCATATCCTCACGCCGCCGCGTCAAATCGGGTGGCATGAGAAAGCATGCCCATCTTGTCGCTGGCGAGTCGCGATGGCTTCCTGTCTCGGTCGCCCTTGCCGCCGCGGCGCTGACGCCGTCGGCTGCGCAAGCCTCGTCAAAGCTGCTCAACGACAAGGCGTTGGCGGACAGCAAGGCGGCGTGCCCCGTCACGGCAAGCTATGCACCGCCGGCGCGCGCCGACATTTCGCGCGCCATTTTGGGCGGTGCGCCAAGCGCGCTCGATCGCATCCGTGCCGACCAGCAGGGCAGCGCGGCACCCGCATTCGCCCCCGCAGCGCCGGTCGACGCCGGCCTCGATGCTTTCCCCGTCCGCCACACGCTCGAACCCGCGAGCCGCACCCCGATCGCCTTCGCGCCTGCTCCAAACTGCGGCGCGCTGTCGATCTTCGCGCCGCTCGCCGAAACCGCCGAATATGATCCGGCCGCCGAGCTTGGCACCCGCGCGATCCCGGTCAAGCGCACACGTTTCGACGACCGCTGGGACCATGTCCGCCGCGCCGCGCCGGCGGGGCTGATGCAAAGCAAGCTGCGCAGCGCAAACGCTTCGCCGGGCCTTGCCGAGCAGGACCTGCTCGCGCGCGTCAATCAGTGGGTCAATCGCGAGATCGCCTATGTGAATGACGACCGCAATTACCGTCAGCGCGATTTTTGGGCGACCGCCGAACAGACGATCGCGCGCGGCAAAGGCGATTGCGAGGATTTCGCGATCCTGAAGATGCAGATGCTGCGCGCGGCCGGGGTCGATGCCGATCGCATGAAGCTGGTGCTGCTCCGCGATCTTGCCGCAAATGCCGACCATGCCTTTCTGCTCGTCCAGACCGACGCCGGGAAGCTCGTCCTCGATAATGTGACCGACCGGCTGTACGACGGCAGCCGGTCGAATGCGGTACGCCCGGTGCTGTCGTTCAGCGAGAACCGGCGCTGGGTCCACGCCTATCGCGGCACCCAGCCCTCACCGAACCTCACCGCGATCCCGGCGTCGCAAAAATCCTATACGCTCGCGCTGAACAATCAGCGTTCGGTGAGCGCCGACCCGCTGACCTTCAAGACCGGCTTGAGCAAGTAGCTCAGCACCGATTTCTTGCCGGTCACGATTTCGACATCGCATAGCATGCCGGGGGTGATCGGCAGCCGCCGGCCGTTCGACGTCAGATAGCTGTTCGTCGTTTCGACGACGACGGTGAAATAGGCCTGTCGCTCGACCTCGTCATAGATGCTGTCTGCCGACACGCGCACGACCTTGCCCTTGAGGCCGCCATAGATCGAGAAATCATAAGCGGTAACCTTGACGTTCGCGGGGTCGCCGACCTTGATGAAGGCGATGTCGCGCGGGGTAACGCGCGTTTCGATCAGCAATTTGTCACCGAGGGGCACGATCTGCATGATCTTTTCGCCCGCATTCACATAGCCGCCCAGCGTGTTGACGAGCAGGTCGTTGACGACGCCGCGCGTCGGGGAACGGATCTCCGACCGCGCAAGACGCCCTTCGGCGCCGCGGATCGTTTCCTGATTCACCGCCATCTTGGTCGTGAGCTGGCTGCGTTCGTTGAGCGCCTCCTGCTGGAAGTCGAAGCGCGCGCGCGACACTTCGGCGCCCGCTTCGCGCACCGCTGCCTGCGACCTTGAAATCGCCTGACGCGCCGCGGCAAGCCGGCCCTGGATATCGACGACCTCGCGCTGCGCGGTGAGCAGCTCGGTCTGCGGCACGACGCCCTTGGCGGCGAGCGGTTCGAGCATCGTGACCTGCTGCCGTGCGAGGCGCAGGCTGCTTTCGAGCGACGTGGCGGTGGCCTGCGCTTCGCCCATGTCGCGTCGGCGCTGCTCGACCCCGGCGGACAGCGCCGCGAGCTGGCTTTGCAACGACGATCGCCGCACCTCGGCAAGCCGCGCTTCATCGCCGCAATCGGCCCCCGCACACCCTGCCCCGCTGCCTTCTCCCGCGAGGCGCGCGGCGCGCTGGGCGAGGCGGGCATTTTCGGTTTCGAGCTGGCCGAGTTCGGATTGCGATGTCGTATTGTCGAGGCGAACGAGCAATTGCCCCTTTTGCACCGTCTGCCCCGATCGGACGAGGATTTCGCGGATCGTCGAGGGTTCGGCCGACTGGATGATCTGCACCTTCGACGATGGGATAACGCGTCCCTGCCCGCGCGACACCTCGTCAACGCGCGCGATACTCGCCCACAGCAGGAAGAGAACGAAGCCGGCGGCGGCGGCGACCATGATCTGCTCGCTTCCGCGCAGGCGCTGCCAGAATTTTACGATCGACATGCGCTATTTTCCGGGCTGGGTTTCGGGTGCGACGGCGGCGCCCTGCTGGTTCGTCAGGCTGTCGAAACGCGACTTGCCCTGCGTCGGGTCGGGAATATTCGGCACCCAACCCTTCGTCACGTCGACGCGGCCGCCGACGTCGTTGTCAGCGCGGTGGTCGGTCGGATCGCGCGGCGGTGGTACGCCTTCGACCGCGATCGCCTCGCCCGGCAACGCCTCGGCCGTCGCGGTGCCGCCCTGATAGAGCTGGCTGAATGCGGGGATATATTCGGCGCCGGCATAAGCGTCTGAGAAAGCCTTGGGTTTCCCCCACGATCCGGGCCAGCGATAGAAGATATGCGCGCCGATCTGTTCGATCTTGGTGAGCTTCGGGGCCCAGCGCGGCAGGACATAATTGGCGTGATAATGCGTGGCCATGCCGACGCTTACCTCGACATGCCCCGACAATGCGGCACGCGCGATCTCGGCCGAGCGACGCCACAGCGCGGGCACCGGCGGGCGGCG
This sequence comes from Sphingopyxis sp. C-1, assembly GCF_001047015.1. NCBI lineage: Bacteria > Pseudomonadati > Pseudomonadota > Alphaproteobacteria > Sphingomonadales > Sphingopyxidaceae > Sphingopyxis > Sphingopyxis sp. C-1. The sequence goes on along the minus strand of NZ_BBRO01000001.1, from coordinate 92,795 downwards.
CATCGAACCGTCGCACGCGAAGCTGAACTGGCAGCCCGGGCGCGAGCTGCCCTGATAAATAACGCCGCAAACGGTATTCGGATAGGCAGGGTGCTTCATCCGGTTGAGGATGACCTGCGCGACCGCCGCCTTGCCCGCGTCGGATTCGGTCGCGGCCTCATAATAGATCGCCTGCGTCAGGCAGCGCTGCGCATTGGTCGACTGAGCGAGCGAGATGGTCGGCATGATGAAGGGCCGTGCGGCCTCGACCGGCAAGGTTGAAACGGGGAGCAGCGCATTGCGCGCCACCGCGTCAGCGCCCTCGGCGGTGGGCACGACCGAGTTGGTTTCGGTCTCGGTGATCAGTTTCGCGATCGCCTTTTGCTTTGCGGCCCTGGCGGTTTCGACAGGGTCGGCGGTCCAATCGGCGACGACATCCTCGACGAAGCGCGACAGGCGATCGTTCGACGAGGCGAACAGGATTGCGGCGGCTATCAACGCAAAACCCAGCAGGACCAGCTTGAGGTTTTTCGACGAACCCTGCCGCTCGCCGGCCCACGGCGCGTCGGCACTGGCGGCGCCGTCGCGCCCGACGTTGAGTTCCGGGATCATGATGTCGGTTCCTTGGTCGTCCGCGCGAGGATTTCGGCACGCGGGCCGTCGGCGACGATGCGGCCGCCGTCGATCACGATGATGCGGTCGCACATCTGAAGGATCGCCTCGCGGTGTGTCGCGATGATCACCGTCTGCGATTTCGCGACGGCCTTATCGAGCGCCTGGATGAAGAGTCGCTCGCTCTGCGTGTCCATCGCGCCGGTCGGCTCGTCGAGGAAAAGCAGGCGCGAGGGCGAAGCAAGCGCGCGCGCGATGGTCAGGAAACCGCGCTGGCCGCCCGAAAGCTGTCCACCGCGCTCGCCCGTTCCCCGGTCGAGCCCGGTTTCGTCGCGGCCCATGAAACGGTCGGCGCCGATCGACTGCAACGTCGCGAGCAGCTCGGCGTCGGTGGCCGCCGGGGCGCAATATTGCATATTCTGCTTGATCGAGCCGCTGAACAGCACGGCATCCTGCCCAACGAAACGGAATTGCGAGCGGAGGTAGATCGGCGAATGCTGGCGGCTGTCGAGCCCGTCGACGAAGATATTGCCCGCCTCAGGCGCATAAAGACCGCAGAGAAGGCGCCCGAGCGTCGACTTGCCCGACGCGACGCGGCCGACGATCGCGATCCGCTCTCCCGCCTCGATCTTGAGGTCGATATCGGTCAGCGACGGCGCCGCGGCACCCGGATAGGTGAACGACAGGCCCTCGACCGAGACATTGCCGGTGTCGATCGTCAGGTTGAGCGCGCTGCTGCCCATGCGGCGTTCGTCGTCCGCCTCGATCATCTGCTGGATGCTCGCCATCGTCGTCAGCGCCTGACGACCGCGCGTCATCAGGAATGCGAGCTGCCCGACGGGCGCCATCGACCGACCCGCGAGCATGACGATCGCGATGATCGCGCCCATCGAAATCTTGCCCGCGTCGAACAGATAAAAACCGCCGACCACAAGCGCGAGGCTGGAAAATTGCTGGCCGAGCGTCGCGAGGTTGATGGCTGCCGCGCCCGTGCGCCGCATCGTCGCCTGCGTCCGCGCGCTGGTGTCGACCATCCGGCGCCATTGCCCAAGCACCTGCCCTTCGGCCGCGCAGCTCTTGACCGTTTCGGCCCCGCCGATCGCCTCGACCAGCATCGAATGCTGGATGCTGGCGTCCGCCTGATTGTCGAGCGAAGCCTGCACCATCCGGCGCTGCAGGAAATAGCCTGCGACGCCCATCACGGCGATGATCGTCAACGGCACCAGTGCGAGCCACCCCGCGAGCACCGCGATCATGATCAGGAACAGGAACAGGAAAACGACGTCGACGATGAGCACAATCGTCGTCGAGGCGAAAAAGTCGCGAAAGCTCTCGAATTCGGAAACGCGCCGCGCCAGCATGCCGGTGCTCCCGCGCCGGTCGGCAAGCGGCATATTCAGCACTTTCGAGAAGATCTTCTCGGACAATTTGACGTCGAGTTCGCGGCCTAGATCGTCGAGCAGCGTCGCACGCGCCAGGCGGAGCGTGAATTCGACCGCGAAAGCGAGCAGCGCGCCGACCGCGAGCACCCACAGGCTGGACACCGCCTTGTTCGGGATGACGCGGTCATAGACGTTCATCGTGAACAGCGGCAGCGCGAAGCCGAGCAGGTTGATCATCAGCGCCGCGCCGAGCACCGGATAGAAGGAGCGGCGCATCCGCCGGATCTCGCTCCAGAACCAATGGCGCTTCGCCTGCTCGTCCCATGGCCGCTCTTCGGCGCGGATCGCGGTCGGATCGGCAGAAACCGCGACCGCCTGTCCGGCGTAGCTTTCTTCGACCGTCGCTTCGTCGGCCCAGACCGGTGCATCGGCATCAGGTTCCCAGACGAGATATTGGTCGTCTTTCGCCTCGAGCAGCACGGCGCAGCCGCCGTCGGTACGGCGGACGATCGCAGGCAGTTCGCGCGCAAGGTTCCGGACCTTGCGCGCGTAGAGCCGCTCATTGTTGATGAAGCAGAGATCGAGCGCAGCCTCGGCCTGATGAAAAGGGAGGAAACCCTTTTCATCGCGCGCCAGTGCCGAGAGGGCGCCGCGCTGGAAATTCTGGCCGAAGTGCTGCGCAACAAAGAGGATGGAGGCGATCAGCGGATCGCCAGGCGCCTCTTTACCGATACGCGCAATCGAGGATTGACCCTGTCCCATATTCAATTTTTCTACTTAGAATCAATCCACCAAGAATTTATTGCGGGTAACGGCGACGCTGGAGTTCGGCGGGAGCCGGCGGGCCGTAACCAACCTTCTCGCGCGCATAGACGCGGCGCGATTCGGGTGCGGTCAGGTTGAACGCCTCCAGCAGGCTGTTGGTCGATGCGAGGATCTGATAAACCGCAAACATCTCTGAGAAACGCGCGGTTTCGGCGCGCACCTGGACGTTGAAGCGCGTGTTCTGCGCATCGAGAACATCGAGCAGCGAACGCCGTCCGACCGAGAATTGCTCGCGGTAGGAAAGCAACAATTCGTCGGTCGACTTGCTCTGGTCGACGAGGTCGCGGAACACCGCGGTCTGCGTTTCGCGGCTGTTCCACGCGCGGCGCGTATCGGCCTCGGCATTGCGTTCGGTTTCGTGCAGGCGGAAACGGCTCTCGCTCGCGCGGCGCACCATCTCCTGATATTTCGCGCGGTTGATCCCGCCGTCGAAAATGTCCCAGCGCATGACGACACGGCCGAGCAGGTCGTTCGTCTCGCCCCGGAACGCGTCGATATCGTCGCCGATCCGGCCCGAAAGTTCGAGGCCGATCGTCGGGAACAGGTCGCCCTTTTCCTTCTTTGCCTCGGCATTTGCGGCATCGACGTCCGCCTGCGCTTCAAGCACCTTGGGGTGGCGCGTCCGGGTCAGGCCGACGGCTTCGCTCAGGCTCACGGGCAGCTTTTCTGCCATCGCCGGCGGCATCTGCACATCATCGACTTCGAGGCCGCTCAGCGCGAGCAACTCGATCTTGGCATTCTGGAGCGCTTCCTTTGCTTCGGACACGCGCACGCTTGCTGCCTTGGCGCGTTCCTGCGCCTGCTGGAGGTCGGCGACGCTGATCGATCCGGCGGTCACGCCGCTCGACAGGTCCGACACCAGGCTGTTGTGGAACGTCATATTGTCTTCGGCGGCGGCGACCACGCGCTGCTGGAGCAGAACGTCGAGATATTGCCGCGCCGATTGCAGCGCGATGAACTCGGAGCGTTCGAGGACGCGCAGCGCAGCGCCGTCGACGCGCGCCGCCTGACGCAGCTTTTCGCCATGCCGCCGCCCGAAGTCGATCAGCGTCTGGTCGGCGCGCAGCGAAGCTTCGAGCGGATAAAGCTCGTCATTGGCGATGCCGAGGTTGCGGCGCGTCGCATTTTCGAGCCGGCGAACCCCCGCCGACATTTCGAGCGTGACGCGTGGCAGATACAGGCCCTTTGCCTGTTCGAGCTCGAACTCGATCGCCTGCTTGTTCATTTCCGCCTGATTGATCTGCGGGTTGGAATCGATAGCGACCGCCATGACATTCTGCATGCTGGTCGGTTCGGCCGACGCCGAGGCGGCGAAGAAGGATATGGCGAGTGCCGAGACAAAGCCGGCGAGCTTATGTTGCGGTTTCATCACTGTCCCCCATTCACTTCGACTTCAACGCGCCGGTTTTCCGGCGTACGCTGGCCATCCGGCGTCTGAACGCGCGGTTTGCGTTCACCCATGCCCGACACCGCAATGGTGTCGGCGGGAATGCCCACGGCACCCATCATGTCGGCGATCACGCGCGCCCGGCGCATCGCAAGCCCCTCATTATAGGGATCGGGACCGGACCGGTCGGTGTGACCGACGACGGTAAAGTTGCGCCAACCACAGCGCGTGCGATTTTCCGCCATGAAGGCGACCGACTGGCTCGCATCGGCGGGAGCGACGGTCGAATCCCAATCGAAATAGAAGGTCGAGGCGACCACCGGCGGGCAATTTTCGGTCGTCGGCGGAGCCGGCGGCACAAGCGGAGCCTCCGGTGCCGGCTGCGGCTGCTTGGTCATCATGCCATAAGCGAAATCGCAGCGACGCAGGCTTTCGGCGTCCTTCGTATTCGATTTGAGGAACCCCTTGGCAATGCCGCACTGAACCTTGGCCTCCGACGCCCAGGTATAAACATTGCTGTTCGCGGCGACGACCGACCGGTCGATCGTCAGCGCAAGCGCCGCGTCGTACCGGGTCTGAACCTCGGTTCGCACCTGATCGATCGGCAGATCGGCAAGAGCCTGCGCCTGTGCGGCGCCAGGCTGGGCCAAGGCCAGCGCGGCAAATGCCCCCGCCATCCATTTTCCCCGTTGATGTGCCATACTCGTATCGCCTCCCGTTATTCTCTGTTCTAATGGTCTTTGAAATTGCTCGCTCACGCAGCCGCCATGCTGTGAAGCTCCGCTTCCAGCGGCTGGCTGGTCGGGAACGCCACGTCGGGCGCGATCTTCTGATCGAGGAACTGCGCCAGATCGAAAGCGGGCGCTTCACCGGCCGAGATCTGCACCGGTTCATGGCCGCCCGTGACCGCATGGATCAACTGATCGACCGTGCTGCCGCCGTTTTCGAGCACCTCGGCGAGCACCGCGGTCGCCGCAGGATCATGTGCTGCAACGTCGGAGCCGGCTGCAACCGCCTCGACCGGCGCGGCCGCCAGCGACAGCAGGCCATCCATCGTTCCCGGATCGAGCGAGCCACGATCGGCGATCATGTCGGCCAGCGAATCCGCGTCGCCGGCATCGGCATCATCGGTGTTTTCACTACGCCAGCCGCTATCCTGCGCACCGTCGATCGCCGCGGGGCTCGTGTCGTCGGAGTGAAGCGTGGCCGTATCGGGCGCGGCGGCTGGCGCCGTTTCCATATGGCTGTCGCTTGCCGCATTCGCCGGCGTTGCGGTCGCGGGAGCATCGGTGGCGGTTGCTGCGACACCATCGTCCACCTGAGCGATCGTCGCCTCATCCGCGGCCGCAACGACCGGCGGCGCCGCGCTGTCCGGCTGGGCCTCCTGAACCGCGACGATCAGCGACGCGGCGACCAGCGAGCTGGTGAGCGCCTGGTTGCCGGCGGTACGTTCGACATCGTTCGCGGCGCGCGGCGTGATGAAGGACACGTCGCCCACCGCCGACGTGCTGCCGTCGGTGCGCGTAAAGCTGGCTTCGCCATGGACGATGACTTCGCCATCCGCGGCAAGATAGGGCTTGCCGTCGGAGGTCAGCGCGATGCTGGCGATGCCAAGGTCGGTCAGCGAGCGGAATTCTCCCGCATCGGAGATGCCGTTGCCGTTGGCGTCCTGCCAGACGCCGAAGCTTGCGAACTCCGCATCCTCGGCGCTCAGCTTGCCGTCGCCATTGCTGTCATATTGCAGGCGCAGACCCTCAAGGTCGGTCGAACCGGCCACCGAGAAGCTGATCTCTCCCCCATTATTGGCGATCCCGTCACCATTGGCGTCGCGAACGAGAATACCGTCGCCGCGGCCGGCCCATGACGTCGCCTCACGCACGCCGTCGCCATCATAGTCGAAGGCGGCGCCCGCCGAGGACGCGACATATTGGAGCCCGTCGCCATCCAGATCGAGCGTGATGGGTGTAACGCGCGAGCCGATGAGCGTCGTCAGATTGGCGAGCGAGACACCCTGGAGTTCGACCAATATATCGTTGGCGGCGTTGGGCGAATTCCCGACCTGTTCGTATACGAAGGTCCGGCCCCCGGCGACGAACGCCACTGTAGCCCCGCCGTTGCCAAGATCGTTGCGTTGCAGATAGTCGACGACCGCTGCGACATGGGCCTCGGTCGTGAGCGTCAGCGCGCTTGAGAAGTTATTGACGTCATCGAAGGTGATGATGCCGTTGCTAATCGCGTGCGACCTGATGGCGACACCGCCAACCGTCAGGGCGGAATCGGTGCCGTTGGTGCCGGCCGTATTGCCAACCGCGAACGGGCTTCCCTGCAGGTTCAGCGTATCCGCCGCGGTGTCGAAATCGGTGATCCGGTCGAACCCGCTGATCGTACCATTGTTACCCGTGCCGGCCAGTACCGCACGCGATTCGCCGGTGTTGATCACGAACGTATCGGCGCCCGCCCCGCCGGTCATCGTGTCCGCGCCCAGCCCGCCGTTCAGCGTGTCGGCGCCGCCAAGGCCATAGAGACGATCATTGCCGTCGCCCGCGAGGATCGTGTCGGCGTTGGCGTCGCGGCCGATAAGGATGTCGCTGGCGCTGGTGCCGTCGAGCGTGGTTTGTCCCGCCTGTGCACGGTCAACCGTGACGCGTGCCGAATCCGACGGCGTCGTCGAATAGAAGAAGCTGCCGCCGTCGCTGTCATTGTCGGTGAAGGTGAAGAAGCCGCCACCGCGCGTTACGCTGGCCGCATCGGTCACATTGCTCGCGGCGCCGGTGATCGTCGTTCCGGCCTGATCGTTGGCGAGCAACGCCGCCTCGGCGATCTGGATCGCCGCGCCCGAACCGCTCGCGTTGGTGATGACCATATCGGCGATCGCGATGGCGCCCGCGCCGGGACCGCCGCCGGCCGCCACCGTCACGGTCAGGGTCGAACCCGCCGTGTCACCGTCGCCGTCGACGACCGAATAGCCGAACACTTCCGAACCCACCGTCGGATTCGCGGGCGGTGCATAGGACCAGATGCCGGTCGCGAAGTTCAGCGACAGCGCCGCACCGTTCGGCGTCGTGGCCGTGATGCTGTTGCCCGACACATTGCCCGTGAGCGTTCCGGTGCGCGTGATCGTGTTGTTGCCGTCCCAGGTGTAGGTCGTGCCGTTGATCGTGATCGACTGGATCCGGCCGCCGTCGCCGCCGAAGCTGTCGTTGGCGTCGAGATCGCCGGTCACGGGCAAGGCAACGACGATGTCGAGCAGCGTCTGGACGAGATCGTCGAAATCGGCGGCAAGGATCGGCGCGCCCTGGCCGTCGACATCGATGTCCTGAAGACGCGCGGTCGTGATCCCGTTACCGACCCCGATCGCAGTGACATTGACGTCATTGTCGTTGACGAAGCTGTTCCACTGCGTCGCGACCGCCGCGGTCAGCGAGCTGCCGCCCGGACCCGTCTGTTCGTTCGGGTTGCCGTCGCTGAGGAAGAAGACCTGGTTGCTGGCGGTCGGATCGGGGACATAGACGCTCATCAACTGCTGGATGCCGGCCGTGAAGTCGGTGTTGCCGTTGGCGTAGCGCGTACCGCCCTGTGCGGGATTGAGATCGTCGATCGCGTTCACGAAGCTGACCGGATCGGTGAAGACACCAAGGTTGGCGGCACCGGACGAGAAGCCGATGATGCGGATCGAGACGTCGCCGCTCGAATTGGCGAACAACAGCAAGCCCGCATCGCGAACCGCGTTGAGCATGACGTTGAGCTCGCCGTCGTCGATGCTGCCCGAGAAATCGAGCACGAAAGCCGCGTTGAAATCGAGCGTCGCTTCGGTCGTCGTGCCCGAATCGGCTGTCGTCGTCGGGCCGTCATCCTTGAAGGTCAGCCGCTGGCCGATGTTGATCGACGCCTGCGCGCTGTCGCCGTCGCCGTCGGTGATCGTTCCCGTGATCGTGATCAGGTTCGCAGCCGCGAGCGTTTTCGCATCGTCATGCGCCGCGCCGGGACCGCCGTCAGTATCATGTGCGATCGCGCGAATCTGGTCGAGCGTGATGTTGCCGCTGGCGTCGACCGCGACCGTGAAGACCGTCGGACCGCCATTGCCGGCGGTGGCGACGACCTGGCCGCCGACGAGCGTCAGCACGACATTCTGTCCAGTCGCCGTATCGACGAGGCCGGTCGAACCGGCGTTAACGCCAAGCGCATAGGTCACGGTTCCGGGGCCGTCGGCGCCGAAATTGGTCGTGAATACCGCCGCACCGACTGCGTTGAGGCCGAAGTTCGATTCGTCGACGGTCAGCGTCGGCAGCGGCGTACCGGCTGCGATCGACGGGCCATCGTCGGCGAAGCGGATATTGCCGCCAAGGTCGACAAAGGCCGTGCTCGTCTGGCTGTCGCCGTCGGCATCGGTGATCGTCGCGGTACCGTTCAAGCGAACGAGGCCGTTCGCAAGGCTGGCGAACTGGTCGTCGTAGGGCGCCGACGTGTCGCTGTTCGGCGCATGATCGATCTCGGCGAACTGGGTCAGGGTGACTACGCCCGTCGCCGCGTTGACACCGAGGGTGAAGATGGTGTTCCCGGCGTTCACGCCGCCAGCGGTCGCCGAGGTCGAGCCGACGATCGTGCCGCCCGCTCCCGCATAAAGGAAGATCGAGGCGCCGTTGCTGTCGAGCGTCGAGTCGGTGCCGTTTGCCCCGACCAGGGCGAGCGCATAACCAACCGTCGTCGTCCCCGCGCCATCGGCCCCATAGCCCGATGTCAGCGTGAAGACGCCGCCGAAGTTCGCGGTCGAAACCGCGCTGTCGTTCGCCGCGCCGATCGTCTCGGCATCCTGCGTGGTCAGAATGACGCTGGCTTCGTTCACTGCCGCCAGCGTCACCGTCGGCGTATCGTCATCGACGTTGATGCCAAGCGTGCCGGTCGCCGTGTCGCCGTCGATATCGGTGACGCTATAGGTGAGCGTGAAGGGCTGGTTATTCTCGTCCAGCCCCGCCGCGTGAATGATCGGCGCATTCTGCGTGACAGAATATGCGCCGTTCGCGGGATTGAGGGTGACGGTCAGCACCGTCGTCGCGCCCTGATTCACTAACAGGTTGTTGCCCGACAGTTGGTAGGTGAAGCCCGCGGGTGCGCCCGTCGTCTGGAACGCAAAGGTCAGCGCCCCGTCACCGCCAGAACCGCCCAGCGTGCCGCTGGTGTTCTGGGAATTGACGTCGTCGCCCGTGCCGCCGGCGATGCCGCCGGAAAGCGCATCGTCATCGAGCAGCGCGGTCAGATTGGCCGCAGTCACCGGCGCCGCATCGGCGATGCTGATCGTCAGCGTCGCGGTCGCGGTGTCGCCATCACCGTCGCGCAGCGTATAAGTGAAGACGTCGCTGACGCCGCCAGCCGTCCCGGCGTTGCGGGTATAGCTGTAACTTCCGTCGGCGTTGATCGTGAGCACGCCATATTGGCCGCTGACCTGGAAATTGCCCAGACCATCGGCAGTCGTGTCGCCGTTTGCAGGCACATTGACGCTGACGATCGCGGAGACCGCCGCACCGTCGGCGCCGCGCGTGTCGGCGCCGGTGTCGCCGTCGCCGACATCGCCTGCGGCGGCATCGGTGATGACGTTACCCGTTGCGGGGCCGAACTGGCCGGCGGCAATGCTGTCGGTGTCGTTCGCGGCGGTCGGGACATCGTCGACGATGTTGACCGAAAGCGTGCCGGTCGTGTTGTCGCCGTCGGTATCGGTCAGCGAGACGGTGAAATTCTCGAACAGGCTGTTCTGGTCCGCACCCGTCGCGTGGGTTTCAGCGCCGGTCAGCGTGTAGGTATAGGTCACCTGCCCCGTCGCCGCATTATAGGCGGTGATGTTCAGCGTGTTGCCGAGCGGGGTGGTGATCGTCGCGGCGGTGAAGACCCCATTGTTGATCACCTGCGTACCGTGCACCGACAGGTTCAGAACGCCATCGGGCGCCGAAATATTGAAGGTTCCGGTTGCGGTCAGCGCCGCGGCATTGGGCGACGAACCGTTCGGCAGGTCGTCCTCGTCCACCGTGACGTCACCACCCTGCGCCGCAGGCGTCAGGTTGGTGATCGTCACGCCGTCGTCATCACCCGTCAGCGTGACCGTCAGCGTTGCGGGGTCGCTATCGCTGTCGAGGTCGGTCAGGGTGTAGGTGAAGACGTCGGTAAGTGTCGCTCCGGGCGCCAGCGCCGCGATTGCCGCCTGGCCCGCTGCGTTCAGCGTGTAGGTCTGCGTGCCGTCGCCGTTGAGCGTGATGGTGCCGTAGGTGCCGGTCAGGCTGGTGAAGGTGCGGCTGCCAAAGCCGTCCGCACCGTTGCTGTCATTCGTATCGACGTCGAAGATGACCGAGATCGGGCCGCCTTCGGTCAGGCCGACCGCATCGTCGTTCGCCACCGGCGCATCGTCGTTGAAAACCAGGTTCTGGCCAATGTTGGCGGTCGCCGTCGCGGTATCACCATCGGCGTCCGTAACGGTAGCGGTCAGGGTGATCAGATTGTCGGCCGACAGGCTGGTCGACTGGTTCGCGCCGCTGTTCGGGCTGTGCATGACCGCACGGACCTGGTCGAGCGTGACCATTCCGTTCGCGCCGACGCTGACCGTGAAGACCAGCGCGTTGGTTGTCGCGGTGCGGCCCTCGACCACGCCGCCGTTGACGGTCAGCACCACAGCTTCGTTCGTCGCGCTGTCGACAAGGCCGGTCGCGCCGGCCGAGACGCCGAGCGCATAGGTCACCGAATTGCTGGCGGCAGCACCGTCGGCGCCGAAGGTCGGGGTAAAGACTGACGCGAAGCTGGTCGAAGCATCGGTTCCGAGCGTCGTTTCATCGACCGTCAGCGTCGGCTGGGTACCGCTGGCCACCACCGTCGGCGCATCATCGTCGAAGGTGATCTGGAGCGTGCCGGGTGCGGTCGATCCGTCGCTGTCGATGACCGTGAAGCCAAGCGTTGCGGTTGCGTCGTTTTCGTTGCCGCCGGGCGTGTGCAGGACATTGTCGAGCAGCGTCACCCGATATGCGCCGGTCGCGGGATTGGTGACCTCGACCGTGAACAGGGCGCCGCGCGGGCCGGTGCCGGTCAGCGTGTTGGTGCCGGCGTTCCACGCGAGCTGGACCGATTCCTGGCCGATATTGACGAACAGTCCGTTCATCGCCGCAAAGTTCACCGAACCCGCGCCGTCGCCGCCAAAACTGAGGTTGAGCAGACCGCTGAAGGTCGCCTGATTATTGTCGCCGTCGCTGTTCGGATCGGCAAGGTCGCCGGTCGCACTGGCGGGGTTTCCACCCGCCAGCGCGTCATCGTCGACCGAAGCCAGCGTCGTGCCGGCGGTCGGAACATTGGCGTCGGTGATCGTGAAGCTGATCGGCGCGGTTGCAGTGTCGCCGTCGCCGTCGCGCACCGTATAGGTCGCCGAAGCGGTGCCGGTACCGGCGACCGAGGGATCAGCGGTGAAGCTGTAGCTGCCGTCGGCCCGGACCTGGATCGTGCCCGCACCGATGTCGATCGCCTGCGAGAAGCCGTCGCCGCCGAACACCAGCGCCGTTCCGTTGATCTGCGTGACGGTCGCGCCATCGGCGCCCTGCACGAAATCGAGCGTGCCGGTGACCGTCGCACCCTCGGCGACATTCTGGTTCGGCTCGGCCGATGCGGTCGGGACGTCGTCGATCACGGTGATGTCGAGGCTGGCGTTCGCGCTCGATCCGTCGCTGTCGGTGACGGTGACGGCGAAGCTGTCGCTTACCGTATCTTCGCCCACAGCAGGATGCGTCAGCGTGTTGTCGGCAAGCGTATAGCTGTAGCTGAACGTACCGCCGATGACCGAACCGTCAGCGGCGGTCACCGGGGTAAAGCCGGTGATCGTGACGGTGCCGAGCGGGCTGCTCGTCGTCAGGCCGGGGGTGAAGACGCCGTTCGTCATCACCTGCGCGGTGCCGATGGTGACATTGCCCAGCCCGTCGGGCGCGGTGACGGTGAAGCTGCCCGTCTGGGTCAACGCCGCCGCGTCGGGCGACGAGCCGTCGGCCAGATCATCCTCGTTGACGATTTCCTCGCCGCCAGGGACGGCGAGGCCGTTGATCGTCACGCCGTCGTTGGCGCCGTTGATCGTGATCGTAAGCGTGGTGGTCGCCGGATCGCCATCGCCGTCGGTGATCGTGTAGGTGAAGGACTCGGTCAGCGTCTGACCGGCCGAGAGGCCCTGAACCGCTGTATTCGCGTTGTTCAGCACATAGGAATAGCTGCCGTCGGCATTGAGAGTCAGCGTGCCATAGGTGCTGACGAGCGGCGTACCCACCGCGCCGCCAGCAAGGCCGGTGACGGTCGCGCCGTCGGCGCCGCGCGTGTCGGCGACACCGTCGGTTGCGTTCGCATCGCTGCCGCCGCTGCCGGTCAGGACATTGCCGTCGGCGGTGAGCGGGCCATCCTCGGTCACGCTGTCGGCGTCGGCACGCGCGGTCAGTACATCGTCGGTAACCTGCACCGTGACGACACCGCTTGCGATGTCACCGTCGGTGTCGGTCGCCTGTACAGTGACGTTGCCGAGTGCCTGCGTCTGCGCTGCATTGGCGATCGCGTGCGGCAGATTGTCGGCGAGCGTCACCGTGACCGTGGCATTTGCGGTCGCGCCGGGTGCGATGCTGGCGGGAGCGGTCAGGCTGATCGTGATTGCGGCGGGACCGCCAAGGGTCAGCGAGCCCACGATCGTCTGTCCGCCGGGTGCCAGCGTCCAGAAGATGTCGGTGCCCGCGCCGTCGAGATTGGCGACGAGGCCTGCAACGCCGGTGAAGGCGAATCCCGAAAGCGTGTCCGATCCGGCGGTGAAGCTGAGGTTGCCGCTGGCGGTTTCGGCGTTGCTCGCGGGATCGCTGCCGTCGGCGAGCGCAGCTTCGTTCACGGTTAGCGTGATCGGGGTCGCGCCCGTCGGATCGGCGCCGTCGGTAATCGCGATCGTCAGGCTGTCCGACGTCGGATCGCCGTCGCGATCGACCGCCGAAAGGGTGAAGCTGGCAGACGGATTCGCGGCGTTGTTCTGATTGCCTGCGGCGTCAAAGCTGAATGTGCCGTCGGCGTTGACCGTCAGCGTGCCGGTCGGCTGCGCGATCGACACGCTGCTGCCGGGCGCCAGCGACAAGGTCGCGCTGCCGCTGCCGAAGGTCACATTGACCGATGCGACGCCGTCGGCGCCGCGGTCGAGCGTCCAGGTGCCGTTCGCGGTCGCGCCCTCGGCGACGCTGACCGGCGTGTCGGAGACATTGAGCGTCGGAAGATCGTCGACGATCGTGACGCCGAACGAGCCCGACGACTGAGTGCCATCGCTGTCGGTGACGGTGAAGCCGATGCCCGGCAGGAAGTCGCTGTCTTCGCTGCCCGGGACAGCTTGGTCGATCGCCTGCGACAGAGTGACCGTATAGCCATAGGTTACCTCGGTCGCGCCGGGGCCGGCAACGGCAGAGGTCAGCGCGATGCGGATCACTTCATTGCCGCCCACCGAGCCGACGAGGTCGTTTCCGACCTTGGCGAAGGTGACGGGAACGCCGCCGACGGTCAGATTCGCATCGAGCGCGGCGCTGTCGTTAAGGACGAGCGAACCTGCAAGCGTTGCGGGAATGTCGCTGCCGAAATCGACGGTGATCGTGCCATTGGCGCTCGCGCTGCCAGTCGAGGCGACTTCACCGGCAAGGCCGTTGTCGGCATTCGCGCCAGCAAGGCCATCCTCGTCGACCGTCACATTGACGGGCGTACGGATCTGCGGCGCCGAATCGGCAACCAGCTTGATCGTCGCGGTGGCGACGTCGGTGTCGCCGTCGCCATCGGTGATCCGGTACTGGAAGGTGACGGGGCCGGTTTCCTGCGCACCGGGCGTATAGGTAAAACTGCCGTCGCCATTGTTGACGAGCGTTCCGCTGCCCGTGAGCGAACCCGCGACGAGTTGGACCGCCGACGGCTGGACGCTGTCGGCGCCCTGTACGTCGTTCGCGAGTACATCGATCGTGACGGGTGCATTTTCGACCGTCTGCGTGGCGGCGTCGTCGATCGCGTCGGGAACGTCGTCGGTGATACGGATGTCGATCGTCGCGCTGGCGCTGCTGCCGTCGATGTCGGTGACCGTCACCCCGATGCTGTCGGTGCGATTGTCCTGCCCCGCCGCCGAATGATCGGCGCGGTTGTCGGTGAGCGTGTAGCTGTAAGTAAAGGTACCGCCGATCACCGAACCGTCGGCGCCGGTCACCGCGGTGAAGCCGGTAACGTTCAGCGTGCCATAGGCGGTGGCAACAGACTGCGGCGTGAAGCTGCCATTGGCGACGACCAGCGTCAGCGGCGCGCCAAGCGGGACGCCGTTGAAGCTGTTGAGCACCACCGTGCCCATGCCGTCGGGGGTCGAGACGGTGAAGCTGTCGCTGTCGGTCACGCCGTCGGGCGTCGTGTCCGACCCCGGCGCTTCGCCCGGACGCACGGGCAGATCGTCTTCGTCGACAAGCAGCTCGGCGCCTTCGGCGTCGAGGCCGCGGATCGTGACGCCGTCGTTGGCGCCGTTGATCGTGATCGTCAGCGTCGCGGTCGCGGTGTCGCCGTCGCCGTCGGTGATCGTGTAGGTGAAAGTCTCGGTCAGCGTTTCGCCCGCCGAGAGGCCTTGTACCGGCTGTGCCTGATTGTTCAGTACATAGGTGTAGCTGCCGTCGCTGTTCAGCGTCAGCGAGCCATAGGCGCCGGCGAAAGCCTCGCCCAGCGAGCCGCCGCTGACGGCGGTCACGGTCGCGCCGTCAGAGCCTTGAGTGTCGGCGACGCCGTCGGTCGCATTGGCGTCGCCGCCACCCAAGCCGGTCAGAACATTGCCATCGGCGGTCGGCGGATTGTCGCCGTTTCCGCTGTCCTCGGTCACGCTATCGACATCGTCGCGCGCGGTCGGGACGTCGTCGACGATACGCACATCGAGACTGCCGTTAGCGGTCGATCCGTCGCTGTCGGTGACGACGACGGCAAAGCTGTCGGTGACGCTGTCTTCGCCAGCTGCGCCATGTGTCAGCGTGTTGTCGGAAAGGACATATTCATAGGTAAAGGTGCCGCCGATCACCGAACCGTCGGTGCCGGTAACGGGCGTGAAGCCGGTGATATTGACCGTGCCGAGCGGGCTGGTCACCGTCGCGGCGGTGAACACGCCGTTTGCGACGACCTGCACGCCGCCGATCGTCACATTGCCAAGCCCGTCGGGGGTCGAGACATCGAACGTGCCGCCCTGCGTCAGCGCGGCCGCATCGGGCGACGAGCCATCGGCCAGGTCGTCTTCGTCAAAGCTGAGCTCGCCGCCTTCGGCATTGAGGCCAGAGATCGTGACGCCGTCGTTGGCGCCGTTGATGGTGATCGTCAGCGTCGTGGTCGCAGTGTCGCCATCGCCGTCGGTGATCGTGTAGGTGAAGGTCTCGGTCAGCGTTTCGCCCGCCGCGAGCCCCTGCACCGGCTGCGATTCATTGTTCAGGACATAGGAATAGCTGCCGTCGCTGTTCAGCGTCAGCGAACCATAGGCGCCAGCCAAGGGCTCGCCCACCGCGCCGCCCGCGACCGCAGTGACGGTCGCGCCGTCGGCGCCCTGCACGTCAGCCACACCATCGGTGCCGTTGGCGTCTTCGCCGCCGCTGCCGGTCAGCACATTGCCGTCGGCCACCGTCGGGCCATCCTCGGTCACGCTGTCGCTGTCTGCGCGTGCGGTCGGCACATCGTCGACGATATCGATGTCGAGCGTGTCCGTCGCGGCATCGCCGTCGGCGTCGGTGACGACGAGGGCGAAGCTGACGGTCGTGCCGTCGCCATCGAGCGTGTTGTCGATCAGCGTGTAGACATAGGTGATCGATCCCTCGCCGGTCGCGGGATCGAAGCTGTAGCCGGTGACGACCAGCGTTCCCGTCGCATCGCTCGAGATCGTCTGCGGCAGCGATCCGGGCGTCACCACGACGCCGCCGATCGACACGCTGCCAACGCCGTCGACGGCGCTGAAGGTGATCGTTCCGCTGGTCGAAGCGTCGCTGCCGCCTTCGCCGCCAGCAAAGGCCGAACCAGGGGTTTCGCCTTCGCGCGGGCCAAGGTCGGCTTCGTACACGATGGTCCCGCCGTCGCCTTCGCCGTCGCCCGGAACGAAGGTGATGACCGCCGGCGCGTCGGCGATGCCGATCGTCAGCGTCGCCGTCGACGTATCGCCGTCGCCGTCGGTAATCTGATAGGTGAACACGTCGTTGACGCCGCCGGGCGTGCCCGGATTGCGGACATAGGTGTAGCCGCCCTGCGCGTTGATCGTCAGCACGCCATATTGGCCCTGCACCGTACCAGGAGCCGCAAAGCCGCCTTCGCCACCCGCCCCACGGATTCCCGTGAGGCTGGCGCCATCGGCGCCCGGCGTGTCGGCGCCCGCGGCGCCGCTCGTTGTGCCCGCGCCGGTCAGGACATTGCCCGTCTCGGGCGCAAAGCTTCCTGCCGCAACCTGGTCGGTGTCGTTCCGCGCGGTCGGCACATCGTCCACGACCGAAATCGTCAGCGTCGCGGTCGCGGTGTCGCCGTCACGGTCGGTGACGACCACGGTGAACGGATCGGTCACATTGTTGTTCGCGTTGGTGTTGTCGGTCAGCGTGTAGCTGTAGCCCACATTGCCCGGCGTCAGGCTGGTGATGGTCAGTTGGCCGAGCGGGGTCGTGATGACCTGGCCGACTGCCGTGATGGCGGTGCCGTTGATCGTGAGCGTGTCGAGGCCGTCGCCAGCGTCATAAACGATCGAGCCCGTCGTCGTTTCGCTGTTCGCGGCGCTGTTGCTGCCCGCGGGCTCGTTGCCGCGCGCCGGCAGGCCGGCTTCGTTGACGCTCGCGGTCGCGGCGGCGATCCCGGCGGGCTGGTCCGGGGTGACGATGACGATCGTCGGTTCCTCGTCGGGAACATCGGGCAGCAGCTCACGCTCTTCGGGCTGCGGAAAGGCAAGCTGCGTATAGGGCAGCAGGTCGCCCAGCGCATAGGCATCCTGGATCGGCCCTTCGGGATCGGCGAAATTGCCGCCCGAGCTGCGGACGCCGGCTTCGGGATTCAGCTCGCCCAGATTTTCCAGCAACTGCGCGACCGTGCTGGCGGGTACCGTATCGCCGTCGACGACGATCGCCGGAACATCGACCGCGCCGCCGGGAATGACGAAGACCTGACCGTTCGGCAGGGTGATGATCAGGTCGGTGCCCGAGATGGTGATGTCGTCGATCGACGCGCCGGCCGGCAGAACGATGCGGCCGCTTGCGTCGGGAACGAGGATCGCCTGGATCGCCAGCGGAATGATCGACGCGGCGGCTGTCACATTTGCGGCGGCGGCCAGAAACTCGCCGCCCGCGACCGCCCGGTTCGATGGCTCGCCCGATGCGCCGTCACGCTCGGGACCGGTCATTCCATTCCGCGCCGGATTGTCGAAAGCATCCATGTCAATTTCCCTCGAACGCACCTCGCCCTGCCGCAAAAGCGGCACAGCAAAATTGTCACCAATGTCAGTGCGACCTCTGTCCGAGCGACTCGGACCTTCCCCACTCATGAGGAGAGCATGGATTCTCGAGAGTCCGCAAGCGCGTTAACACATTTTTAGCAATGGTTAATTTGCGCTGAGCAGCCATTCATTCCGGCTCAATGGGAAAAATAAATAGAACTGTTATTCAATGGCTTGAAATATCGAGCCGTTCCGGGATGAACGTCCGAAAAAGCCGATTCACGTCCCAATTCGAGCCATAACTTAACACAGCTCGTCGCAAACATCCGACCCTTCTCGCGGGGAATCGGCCCGATTCTGCGCATTGGGTTAAGCGCATCTGACACCGGCATGCAGATAGGATTCCATCCACCCGGCGGGCCGGAAAACGACTTGCGAAAATGCAATATTAAGGGTTCGGGCCGATGACTATTCGCCTGAGGAGACGTTGGTGAGATCCTTGCTGGCCCATATCGCGGCTCCGGTCGAAACGCCGAACCGTCGGCGGATGGAACGCCGTACGCTCCGGCTCGACGTCGCCGCGCGTTCAGCGACCGACGAATCCGCCGTCGTCATCCGCAACCTGTCGCGAACCGGCCTGCTGATCGAGACGGACGCTGCCTTTTCCATCGGCGAGACCTTTCTGTTGGTCCTGCCCGAACTGGGCGCCGCCCCCGCGCGCATCGTTCGCAACGAAGGCCGGCTCTTTGGGTGCGAGTTTCTGACGCCCGTCCCCGCGAGCGCGATCAGCGCGGCGCTGCTCCGGGCGCCGCACGACGGGGAAGCCGACGATATTGCCGACACCGCGACCGCAGGCGATGCGGGCGGGCTCTATGCCCGGCGGCCATCGAGCGCGATCCTTTTCACCGCGCTGACGGCGGTGTTCACTGCCGTCGTCCTTCTCTTCATCGTTGCGCTGGTCTCGCTAAACTTCACGGCCAATTAAACTCCCGCGCCGTCGTCGGCGCGAGAGGAGGACCGTATCAGAACCGCACCCGGAACCCCGCAGTGCCCTTTAGATTATAGCCCGCACCAAAGTCGGCGATCGCCGTATCGCCCGACACTTCGGTGTAGAGGGTGAAGCGGTCGTCGCCCCAGCTATAGCTGCCGCCAAGCCCCAGTTCGCCCGTCAGGCGGTGGTCGCGATTGGCGATCGGCGTCCCCGATACGTCGGCAACCGCGCCATCGAGCCATTCGTATCCGAGATTCATCACGGTGTAGAGGCGCGTGCGGCGCGTATCGCCCGCGCGGCCCTTCCAGCTCGTCTGATGATCGATCGCCAACCCCCAGCGCGTCTTCAGGCTTTCGCCTTTCGCCACCGAAACCGCGGCCGCCGAAGGGTTGGCGAAGCGATCGAAATCGACCTTGGCATAGCTCATCTGGACCTGCGGCGTGATGCTGAGGTTGCGGCCGATCGGGGTCTGCTTGCCGAGTTCAAGGCTGAACGCCTGTCCGTCGCCCTTGTTGCCGCGCGCGAGCGATCCGAGGATGTTCGATTCAAGATCGCTGTCGAACCAGCTAAGCTTGACCTGTCCGTCGACATAAAAGCCCTGCGGCCCGTACCAGGTCATCGTCGCGCCGACGCCATAGCCCTGCGTGTCGATCGTGCCATTGCCGAAGACCGACGCGATATTGCTGTCCGCCGTGCCATAATGCGCGGTCAGTCCGCCGACGAGCGTGGCGCCGTCGCCCCGCTCTGCCAGGACCGCGTCGAGCCCGAGTTGCGCCTGCCACTGATCGACATTGCGGTCGGCGCCGCTTGTCGAAACAAGTGCCTCCGGACGCTGGCGTTCCGATTCGAACCGGCCCCACAGTCCCGCACCGGCAATCGGCGACGCCGCCCACGAGCGGTTGCCGACACGCTGTTGCAGGGTCGGTAACCGGTTCAGCGACTGCAACGCGCCGACATAGGCTTCGTACACGGGCACGCCCGGCTGATAGAGCGGACCTTGCGGATTTTCGCCGGCAAGAAGCGCGGAACGGAGATACCAGTCGCCGTCCTGCGGCGTCGAAACACCATTCTTGTAGAGACGATAGCCATAGGCGCCGAGAACCACGGCCTGCTCACCGTCGAAAAGATAGTCGCCCTCAAGCGTGAAGATACCGTTCGACGCGCCCGCGACGTCGACGATCTTGATCCCCTCCACCGTCTGATCGCCCAATCCGCCGCGGTTGATCACCGTGACTCGCGTATTGCCCGACGTGGCGCCGTTCACGATCAAGCGGTCGGCCGCCGAGGCGTCGCCGCCGAGTGCAGCTTCGATCTCCAGCACGCCGCCATTGCCGGCATAGTCGCCCGCGACCGTCAGCGAGCCGATGCCGCTGCCCGGTGCGACGACGCCCGCGTTCGCGAGGCTGCCGACGCGGCCGGTGCCTTCGAGACGGGCTGCCGCGCCGACGGTGACTGCACCGCCAAGACTTCCCTGCACCGCCAGCGTGCCGCCGGCGACCGTCGTACTGCCGCCGAAACCGCTGTTATCGGCGGTAATGAGCAAGGTGCCCGCGCCATTCTTGGTCAGCCCGCCCACACCCGAGAAGAGCCCGTTGTAGGTAAAGACCGTATCGACCGCGGCCGAAATCGTGCCGCCGCCGGAGACGACGAAGCCGCGCGCGCTGGCGAGGTTTGCGGTCGTTTCGAGCGTGCCGCCATCGAGCGTCACGTCGCCGCTCGCCGCACCAAGGTTGGCGTCGTTCGAAATGCGGAGCGCGCCGCCGACGATCTGGGTGCCGCCGGTGTAGCTATTCGTGCCGCCGAGGACGAGCGTCCCCGCGTCGGTCTTGACCAACTGTGCCGTGCCGGTGAGCGCCGAATTGACCGTCGCGGTAAAGCCCGCGCCCCCCGTGCTGCCGTCGCCGACGCGGATCGCCGCCTGCACCCCGTCGAGGGTGATGGCGTCGCCGGTGATGACATAGCCGTTCGTCGCGAACTGCATCCCCGTGGCCGTTACGGCGCCCGGTGCGTTATCGACCGTGACCGTACCCGCCGTGCCGCCGAAGATCGCAAAGGCGCCATTGGCGTAGGGCGCACTGAGATTGCCCGTCGCGTCGGTCCAGTTGTTGTTGCCCGCGCTGCTCTGCCACACGCCGTTGCCGCCGTTGATCACACCATCGACCTTCGGGCCGGCCGCGCCATCCCAGAAGTTCAGCGTGAGGCCACCGGAATTGACCAGATTGACCTGCCCTGCAACCGAGGTCTGGATGGCAGCGTTGGCGCCCGTCGGCATGGTGCCGAACGTCACGCCGTTGTTCGTCAGCGTGCCGCCATAGTTGAACATGCGATAGATGCCGACGTCGAACGCGCCACCCGTCGGGACACTGACGTTGAGCACGCCGTCGAGGACAAGGTTGCCTCCTACGTTCACAAGGTCGTTGAGCGCGCCGCCTGCGACACCCGCCTGCCCGAATTCGAAATCGAGCTGCGTCCCTGCCGCCAGCGACAGATTGCCGTTGATTGTCAGCGTACCCGCGCCGCCCGCGCCTGGCGCCAGCCTGGCTCCACTGGCAAAGTCGACATTGCCGCCAATCGTCCCCGTGCCACCCAGCGTCGCGGCCGCGGCGACACTGGTTGCGCCCGTCGCCGCCGAATAGTCGCCGTTGACGAACAAGCTGCCCGCTTCGACGGTCGTCGCACCCGTGAAAGACCCGGTGCCGCCAAGCGCAAGCGTGCCCGCGCCCGCTTTGACCAGACCGCCCGCGCCGCCGACCGGCCCGGTCAGCATCAGCGTGGTGCCCGCATCACTGCGGAACACGCCGGCGCCGATCAGCGTGACGGTACGGCCCGAGACAATATCGGTGGTGGTGTGGAGAGCGCCGCCGCCGATCGACAGGCCCCCGGCCGCATCGCCCAGATTGGCATCGCTGCCGATCCGGACCGTGCCGCCGTTGATCAGTGTGCCTCCGCTATAGCTATTGGCGCCGGTCAGGACGAGCGTGCCCGCATCGGTCTTCAGCAGTTGCGCCGTGCCGGCGATCTCCGCATCGATGGTCGCAGTATAGCCCGCGCC
Source organism: Sphingopyxis sp. C-1 (assembly GCF_001047015.1). Classification (NCBI taxonomy): domain Bacteria; kingdom Pseudomonadati; phylum Pseudomonadota; class Alphaproteobacteria; order Sphingomonadales; family Sphingopyxidaceae; genus Sphingopyxis; species Sphingopyxis sp. C-1. Next base: position 71,144 of record NZ_BBRO01000001.1, on the reverse strand, counting down.
TGCGGCGCTGCCATCGCCGACCTGAACGATCGCCTGCGCCCCCGTTAGCGTCAGCGCGTCACCCGTAATGACATAGCCGTCGCTGGCGAACTGCATGCCCGACGCGAGGACATTGCCGCCGCTGTTGTCGATCGTGACGGTGCCGGGAGCCGCGGCGAAGACCGCAAAACTGTCCTGCGCATAATCGGCGTTGATCGAGCCATTGGCGTCGGTCCAGTTGTTGAGGGCGCCCGCAACGCGCCACACGCCATCGCCGCCGTTGAGGGCGCCGTCATGCTTGGGGCCGGCCGCGCCGTCCCAGAAGCTGAGCGCCAGTCCCAACGAATTGACGAGGTTCACCTGACCCGCGACTCCGGTCTGGACCGAAATACCGCCGGTGCCGCCCGGGATAGTCCCCAGCGTCAATCCGTTATCGATCAGCGTGCCGCCATAGTTGAACACGCGATACACGCCGGGGCCAAAGCTGCCCCCGGTCGGGACCGTCACATTGATCGTCCCGTCGAGCGTCAGGTCGCCGCCGACATTGACCAGATCATTGAGCGCGCCGCCTGGGACATCGGCCTGCCCGAATTCGTAGTTCAGGATCGAGCCGCCGGCGAGCGACAGATTGCCGTTGATCGTCAGCGTGCCGGGGCTTTCGCCCGGCGCAAGGATCGCGCCGTCGAGCATCGAAACATTGCTGCCGATGGTCCCAATGCCGCCGAGCGTCGCGCCCGACAGGACCGTCATTGCTCCGGTTGCAGCCGACTGGTCGCCGTTGACCAGCAAGGTTCCCGCGTTGACGAAGGTTGCCCCCGCATAGCTGTTCGCACCGGTCAGCGTCAGCGTGCCGAGGCCTTCCTTGGTCAGCCCGCCTGCACCGACGAAGCGCGGCGAGATGCCGATGTCATGACCATCGGTATCGATGATACCGCCGTTCGCGCCGAACGTGATGTCGTGCGTATCAAGATCGGTGAAAAAATAATCATTGTCCGCGATCGCGCGCAGCACCCCGCCGTCGAGCGTGACGTTCGCGTCGCCGAGGCCGCCGATAAATCCGGCGGTTTCCACGACCGCACGATTATTCGCCGGCCCCTGCAGGGTCAGCGTTCCATCGACGCCCGCTGCGGCGCCGAGATAGACTCCGCCTTCGGACCGCACGCGGCCGCCGTTTTCGATGAGGAGCGAACCGTCCGCCTGATTGCCGATCGTCAGAGTGAAATCCGTCACCAGCCAGTTCGACCCTGCGCCCGTCACGACGGCGCTGCCGTTGGCGTTGGCGCCGATATAGCCCTGGTTACTCGAAACGCTTGCGCCGTTTTCGATGCGCAAAGTGCCGGTACCGAAGCTGCCGATATTCAGTTGCTGGGTGTTGATCCACGTCGAACCCGCACCGGATATGATCGCATCGCCATGTCCCGAAGCACCGACAACGCCGTCGTTGCTGGAGACCGACGCGCCATTTTCGATACGCAGGGTGCCAGTACCGGAACCGCCGACGTTGATCCGTCCGCTGTTTTCCCACAACGAGCCGTCACCGCTGACCAGTACCTGGCCGACACCGTCGCTGTTGGCGCCGATTTGACCACCGACGCTGACGACCTTGCCGCCATCGGTGATGTTCAGCGTACCATTGCCGTCATAGCCGACCCGCACATCGCCGGCATTCGTCCAGGTCGAAGCCACACCATTCGCGCCGACGCCCGAGACGTTGACGATCCCCTGACCGCCGACGTTCGAACCGATCCAGCCCGACTGGGTGCCGACCTGACCGCCCGCGGTGATGTTCAGCGTTCCGCCGCCGAACTCGCCGATGACGATGTCGCTCGTCCCCGTCCACGTCGACGCATTGCCATTGGCGTCCTGCCCCGAAACATTCACTGTCCCCTGGCTGCCCACATCGTCGCCGATATAAGCGATGTCCGCGACGGTCACGAGGCCGCCGTCGAGGATGTTGAGCGTGCCGGTGCCGAGGCGGCCGACACGGAGAATCCCCGTATTGGTCCAGGTCGAAGCGTTACCGCTTCCATCGGTGCCGATGACGGTGACAATGCCCTGCTCGCCGCTTTCGCGGCCAATCATGCCGTCAGCATTGGTCAGCGTGCCGCCGTCCGCGAGCCGCAGTTCGCCGCCGCGGACGTTGGTTTCGCCGGCGAAACTGTTTGCGCCGGTCAGCATCAGCGTGCCGCGGTCAGTCTTGATGACGTCGCCGATGCCGGTCAGGTTCGACGCGATCGTCGCCGTATAGCCCGCACCCCCGATCGTGCCGTCCCCGACGCGAATGATCGCCGCCGCATCGACGAGCGCAACATCGTCGCCCGCGACGAGATAGCCGTCGCTGGCGAACTGCATCCCCGAAGCCGTGACAGCACCGAGCGAAGCGTCGACGGTTACCGTCCCGCCGACGCCCGAAAAGACGGCGAAGGCCGCATCGGTGAACGGCGCGTTGGCCGATCCGTCGAACTCGGTCCAATTGTCGTTGCCGGCGCTTGCCTGCCACAAGCCGTCGCCGCCGGTGATGACGCCGTCATTCTTGCCGCCGTTGACGCCGTCCCAGAAGCGCATGGTGAGGCCTGTGGTGTTGACCAGGTTGATCTGGTTCGCGACCGAGGTCTGCACGAAATAGCCCGCATTGACCGTCAATCCGTTGTCGGTCAGCGATCCGCCATAGTTGATGATGCGATAAACGCCCGGCTCGAAATTGCCCCCAGGGGTTTCCTGGACATTGAGCGTTCCGTCGAGAACCAGGTTGCCGCCTACATCGATCAGGTCGTTGAAAGTACCGCCAACGACATTCGCCTGGCCGAAGTCGACGTTGAGCGTCGCCGCCGGCGCGAGGTAAAGGTTGCCCGCGATCGTCAGCCGGCCCGGAACCCCACCGACATCGCCGGGATTGAGATTGCCATCAAAGATATCGACATTGCCGCCGATCGTCCCCGTGCCGCCCAGCGTGCCGCCGGTCGCTACGCTGACGAGGCTCACTCCCGCCCCAAGAATGCCGTCGACGAGCAGCGTGCCGCCAGCGACCGACGTCGTGCTGATCAGGGCCGAGCTGTCGCCGGTCAGGCGGGTGGTCCCCGCCACATGGTTGATCGTGCCAAGGCCCGTCATGCTGTTGGCGAACAGATAGTCGGTCTCGGTGTGGTTGAAGTTCAGTTCGCCGTTGCCGAGTCCGAATATGATGTTGCCGTTGATCATACCGGCTGCGGCGGCCGCGCCGCCATCGACGCCGCCAATGTTGACCGTACCGGTGGAACCCGCCTGCGCGGCGAGCTGGAGGCCGGACCCTGCGATCGCCTGGCCACCGTCAGCGACCGTCAGAACCGCGGTGCCGGTACCGCTACCGATAACGAGATCGCCCGTCGTGGCGAAGCTGGAGCCCGCGCCCGATACCGTCAGGCGGGCCGCCTGTGGCGCCGTGCCGAACGTCGCAGATGCGAAGGTCGCTGCACCGTTCTGATCGACCGTGAAATTGCCTGCCGTCATCAGCAGCGAACCGACGCTCGTCCAGTTGGAGCCCGCGCCAGTGATCACGACGGCGATGGGGTTGGTGTTACTGGTCGCGGTGCCTATCTGGCTCGCCCCGGCCGTGCGCAGCGTCCCGCCCGCGCCGACCGTGAGGTCGAAGGGCGCGTTGAAGCTCGTGCTGCCCCGAATGCCGCCCGACACATCGGCCAGCGAGTTCGCGCCGGCAATGTTGATCCGGGTCGTCGCGGAGAGAGTGCGCAGATCCAGGTCGCCTGCCCGGATCCGGAGCGTACCGCCGTCCGTCACATTCACGATGGCCGAACCCGCGAAGGGAACATTATTCCCACCGATGGAGTTCGTGCTGAAGAGCGAGTTCGCGCCGTCGATGCTCAGCGTTGAGCGGCCCATGATCGTGCCGCCGCCGGAAATGACGTTGGCCCCGCCAACAATGCGAAGCTCGCCGCCGATTCCGTTGATGGTCGTCCCACCCCCGTAATTGCTGTCGCCCGTCAGCGTGGTCACGCCGGTGCCCGTCACGGAAACACTGCCGGTTCCGGTGATCGATCCGCCATAGGTGTAAGCGTTCGAACGGAAAATGACGAACCGGCCGTTGTTTACCACGTCGCCGACGATCGACCCCGTCGTACCGCTGTTGCTGCCGATCTGCAGCGTACCCGCCTCGATCGTGGTGCCACCGGTATAGCTGTTGTCGGCGGCAAGCGCGAGCGAGCCGGCACCGAGCTTGGTCAACCCGCCATTCCCGCTCATCGCATTGAGAATGCCGTTGGCGGTCGCGGCGTTGGCAATATCGATCGCGCCACCGTTCGCGCCGAGAATATAGGTGTGCGAATTGGCCGAGTTCGGACCGGTCATCCGCAGCGTCCCGCCGTCGAGCGTGATCGTGCCGGAGGGAGCACCAAGGAAGCTGTCGTCGGCGACCGAAATCACGCCGCCCTCGATCCGTGTGCCGCCGGTATAGCTGTTCGTCCCCGTCAGCACGAGCGTGCCGCCGTCGGTCTTCACCAGTTGCGAGGCACCCGTGAGATTGGCGCCGATTGTCGTGGTGAAGCCCGCGCCAGCGGCGGTACCATCGCCGACACGAATGATCGATTCGGGCCCGACCAGCGTCAGCGGTGCGCCGTTCACGACATAGCCGTCCGTCGCGAACTGCATTCCCGCCGTGGTGACCGCACCGCCGCTGTTGTCCACCGTAACCATGCCCGGTGCGCCCGCAAAAATTGCGAAGGTGCCGTCGGTATAGGCCGCGTTGATCGCGCCGTCAGCGCCTGTCCAATTGTTGTCGGCGCCGCCCAGGTGCCAGTTGCCGTTGCCGCCGTTCACGACATTATTGAACTTGGGTCCGACGCCGCCATCCCAGAAGCTGAGCGCCAGGCCTTCGCTGTTGATCAGGTTGACCTGACCCGCGATCGAAGTCTGCACTGTGACATTACTGCCCGCAGGCATCGACCCCAGCACCAAGCCGTTGTCGACGAGCGTGCCGGCATAGTTGAACACGCGATAGATGCCGCCGCCAAAATAGCCGCCGCCCGACCCGGTGACGTTGATCGTACCGTCGAGCGTCAGATTGCCGCCGACGTTGACCAGATCGTTGAGCGCGCCGCCGACGACATTCGCTTCGCCGAACTCGAAGTTCAGGACCGAGCCACCCGCCAGCGTCAGATCGCCGTTGATGTTCAGCGTACCGGGGCTGTTGCCCGGCGCGAGGATGCCGCCGTTCAGCACATTGACGCTGCCGCCGATCGTCCCGCTGCCCGCCAGCGTCGCGCCCGACGCGACGGTCACAAGGCCCGTTGCCGCGGACTGATTGCCATTGATGCGGAGCGTACCGGCGTTCACATTGGTCGCGCCAACGTAGCTGTTGTTTGCGCTCAGCGTCAGGATGCCCGCGCCCGATTTGGTCAGGTTGCCCGCACCAGAAATCAGGCCACCCAGCGCGAAAATCGTTCCCGCGTCGGTCAGGATCGTGCCCGTGCCGGTCAGGCTCGCATTGCGCGCGCTCGCGAAGGATGCGGTCGTGCGCAAGGTACCGTTCGAGAAGGTAAGGCCGCCCGCCGCCGCGCCGAGATTGCCATCGGCCGACACCTGCAATGTACCGCCGAGGATCGACGTGCCGCCCGCATAGCTGTTGATGCCCGAAAGCACCGTCGTGCCGCTGCCAATCTGTTGCACGGCGCCGCTGCCCGAGATCGTTCCCGCAAAATCGACAAGATCGGAACGGTTGAACAGGAGCAAGCCATTGTCGACGACGTCGCCGACGATGCTGCCCGTGGTGCCGCCATTGCCGAGCTGGAGCGTGCCCGCGTCGATCGTCGTGCCGCCGGTGTAGAGATTGGTACCGGTTAGGACGGTCGTGCCCGTCCCCGCCTGTCGCAGCGCGCCGGTGCCGACGATCTGGCCGCCATAGGCCAACAGGTCGCTGCGGTTGAAACCAAGCGTGCCGAAATTGTTGACGAGCGCACTGGCGATCGACCCCGTCGTCCCGCCGCCGCCGACGAACAGCGTGCCGCCGTTGATATTGGTCGAACCGGTGTAGCTGTGGTTGCCGGTGAGCACCCAGGTCCCGCTGTCGTTTTTAGCGAGCGTCGTGACGCCCAACCCGGCGTTGCCGATCGAGCCCGCGAGCGTGTTGTTGCCTGTATTGGTGCCGCCAAGCGCGATCGTGCGCGCCTGGTTATTGCTCGCCAGCGTCACCAGCCCGGTATCGGTGAAGACGATCGCGCCGGTGCCCGACGATTCGATGAAGGTTACACCCGCCGACAAGGTGAAAAGGCGGTTCGTCGTATCGCCCGTACCCGTGTAACGGAGCGTCGAGCCATTGCCGATGATCAGGTTCGACGCCGCCGCCTGCGAGGCACCGATGCTGCTGGCAAGCCCGCCATCGGAAAGTTTGTCGACCGCAAGAACACCGCCGCTGATCGTCGTGACGCCGGTATAGGTGCTGTTTGCATTGGTCAGCACCCAGGTACCCGCGTCGGTCTTGGTCAGGCGAGTCAGGCCCGTGCCATTGTTCGTGATCTGCGCGCCGAAGATGTTGTTGCCGGTGTTCGTACCGCCAAGCGTCAGCGTTTGCGCCGTGTTCGCACTGGCAAAGGTCAGCGGACCCGCATGGGTGAAAGCGATCGCACCGGTGCCCGATGCGTCGAGCTTGCTCGCCGTCGAGGCGCCGAGCGTAAACTGGCGGTTCGTACTGCCGCCCGTGCCGACATATTGCAGCGTCCCGCCGCTAAGCACGAGATTGCTCGCCGCCGCCGAGGACGAACCGATTGAGCTGTTCGCGCCGCCATCGCCAAGACAGGAAACGGAGAGAATGCCGCCGTTGATGACGGTCGTCCCGCCATAGCTGCTCGCACAGCCCGACAGTTGCTGGAAGCTGCCGCCATTCTTGATCAGGCCGCCGCTGCCCGAGATGGCCCCGCCGTAAATGACCCCGGCGCCGCCGCCATTGTTGATCGTCAGCGTCGCCCCGTCCAGAGCGATATTGCCGCCCGTGGCGCCACCGCCGATAAGGTAGAGGACATTATTGTTGAAGCCGTCGAGGTCGAGCAGGACCCCAGCCGTGTCGTCGAGGGATACCCAGCCGCTTCCCAAGGCCGTAGTCGACGCGGCCTGCAAAGTGCCATTTATGACGCGGAAGTTGCCGGCCGCCTTGTTAGACCCCGACAGCAGCAGTGTCCCCGCTCCATCCTTGTTCAGTTGTCCGGCGCCGGCAATATTTCCGGAAAATTCCAGCGTCGTTCCTGCGTTAAAGACGTTGAGGTTGCCGTTTCCGGTCATCGCGAAGCCGCGATCGGTCGAGACGCTGGCGCCCGTATAGACGAGCGTACCACCCGCAAAAACAAGGTTCGACGAAGCCGACGACGAGGCACCGATACCGCTGGCCTGTCCGCCATTGGCGATGCAGTCGATCGAAAGCGCGCCGCCGATCGTCGTGACGCCGGTATAGTCGTTGTTGCAGCCATTCAAAATCTGGGTGAAGCCGCCGGTGCGCGTATAACCGCCGGTTCCGGTAATGCGTCCGGTAAAGAGGCCGCCCGCACCGCCCGTCGTCAGCGTGCGCCCGCCAAGGTCGATCTGCCCGCCGCCGATGATCGCCGCGACGCCGATGTCGAACCCGCCAAGATCCAGCGTCGCCCCGCTATTCACGGTCATAAAGCGGCCACCCGCACCGAACGCCCGCGCCGACCCGGCGCGCAGGATGCCCGCATTCACGGTCGTATCGCCGGTATAGCTGTTGGTGCCGCTAAGGATGAGCGTGCCCGCACCATCTTTAAAGAAGGATCCGGCGCCGGTGGCGACCCCGCCGATCGTCAGCGTCGCCGCCGCATTCGCCACATCGATGCCGCCCTGTCCGGCCGCAAGCGTAAAGCCGCGGTCGATGGCGACGGTGCCGCCCGTATATTGCAGCCGGGCGCCGTTGCTGATCACAAGATTGGCCGCATCGCTGCTCGCCGCGCCGATGCCGCTCGCCACGCCACCGTCGGAAAGCGTGTTCACCGAAAGCGTGCTATTTCCGGCCGACGTCTGGGTGATCGTCGTGACGCCGACATAATCATTGGCGGCGTTCGATAGAACCAACGTGCCCCAACCAGTCTTGGTCAGCCCCGCATCGTCGGGGCTGGTGACCAGGCCGGAAAACTCGACCGTACGTCCGGCCTCGACCTGGATTGCGCGCTCGGCGCCGCCGTTGACAAGTGTGATTCCGCGATCGGTGACCGCATCGACGCCGCCCGTATAAGCCAGCGTGCCGCTTTCGAGGACAAGGTTCGCTGCGGCGGCGCTCGATGCGCCGATGCCGCTCGCGATACCGCCATTGGCAAGTTGCGCGACTTCAAGACGACCGCCGCTCAGCGTCGTGCCGCCGGTATAGCTGTTCGCCGCGTTCAGGCGGACCGTTCCGCCGCCGCTCTTGGCAAAGCTCGTCGCGCCGCCATTGTCGACGATCGTCGAGGCGATGGTGAGCGCGCCCGTGCCGTTATGCTGAACGCCCAGCGTTCCGCCCCCGTTGCTGCCGGTCAGCGAACCGCCCGTGATCGTCTGATTTGTCGCCCCCGTGCTCGGCGCGACGATGATCGTACCGTCGATGCCCAGCCGGTTGCCGGCGCCGATCGTCACGATCGATCCGGACGCGGCGGTATAGCGCAGGCCGCCGAGTTGGACATTGCCGGTCACGGTGCCAAAGAAAGGCGTGTTAACGGCGCCCGCAGTATCGCTGATGATATCGCCGTTCGCCCAGGTTCCCGCATCGTCCTTGGTCGTGTAGTCGCTGGCGTCGAAGGCGAGGATGCCGCCGCCGACGACTTTCGCATAATCCGATCCGTTGATCGTTGCCCAGCCGCCGAGCACGCCATCGGCATTGCTCGTCGTGATTGCACCGCCCGTCGGCAGCACGAAATTGACCAGACCGCCCGCGCGCACGATCGCGCCGAGGTTGAGGTTGACGATACCGCCCACGCCGCTCACCGCACGGACCGTGTTGCTGCCGGCACTGACCGTCAGGCCGTTGAAGCTCTGGTTATTGGTCTCGCCCGCCGCGCCGACCACTTCGAGCGTGCCGCCCGTCAGGACGAGCGCCGACGAGGCCGACACGATATTGCTGACAGGGCCGCCCGCGCCCGAAAAATCGAGCCCGAGCCTGCCGCCGCCAACCGTCGTCGCACCGGTGTAGCTGTTCGCGCCGGTCAGGGTCAGCGAGCCCGCACCCGTTTTACGGAGGCCGCCGGTGCCGGTGATGGTGCCGCCAAAGACCTGCGTGGTCTTGGCATCGACGGTCAGTGTCTGCGCGCCAAGTGCGACGGCCCCGCCACTCCCGGTAAGCGACGGCGCGACGAGATCGAAGCCTCCGAGGTCGAGTGTGCCGCCGTTGACGATGAGCCCTGTCGCCGCACCAAAGGCACCGACAGAGCCAGCGCGCAGCGTGCCATTGTTCACAGTTACAGTACCGCGTTGGCTGTTCGCACCGCTCAATACCCACGTACCGGCGCTGTCCGCGACGATATTGCCATTGCCCGACATGGCACCCGAGAAGATGTTGGTACCTGCGAAGCTGCCACCCAGAGTCAGCGTATCGGGGTTCGGGCTCGCCACGTTGAAGACAAGAGCGCCCGACAGGTCGAGTGCGCCGCTGCCGTTATTGCGGATCGAATTGGTGGCTCCGTTGACGAGCCATTCGCGATTGCTGGCATCGCCCGCCCCGTCATAGGCGAGCGTCCCGTTGACGAGGCTGATCGTGGTGCCCGCGCCAAGCGAGCTCTCGTTGCCGATATCGGCGAGCTTGCCGACGCGAATTTCGCCCGCGAGCGCCGCCACGCCGGTAAATGTGTTGGCATTGCCCAGTTGGACATGCCGCCCCGCCGAGGCGTTGAAGGCATAATTGCCGCCGCTGAGTGTGCCGAGCAAGCGGAAGTCCGCGGTCTCGGCATAGAAACCGCCGCCAACCGAAATATCGACGTCGCCCGTGATTTCGAGCGTGCCCGTTCCCTGATTGCGGACGAGCCCGGCATCGCCGTTGATGTCCCAGTTGCGGTTCGAGCTGTCACCGTCGCCGAGATAGATGATGCTGTCGCTGTACTGACTGGACTGGGCGAAGACGATCGTACCGTTGGCGACCGTCACCGGCGCTCCGAGCGAGCTCGCCTCGCCGAGATTGCCGATCGAGGTAAAGCGTGTCGAGCAGGTGCCGTTGCAGCCGTTAAAGAGTGTGCGTCCGGTATAGTCGCTGAGATCGTTGCTCATCGTGATGCCGCTGGCGGCAAGCTGAACCGATCCGTCACCGCGTATCCGGGCGGCACCCGCGCCCGTTCCTTCGAGGATCAAATTGCCGCCGTTGCCGATCGTTACGGTCCGCGCGGTGTTCGCGCCGCCGATCGATAGCCGGACATTCGACGCCGCCGCGGTGAAGATATTGTTGCCCGCTGCTCCCAATGCACTGTCGGTCAACGCATAGAGGCTGCCTGCGTTGATGTTGATATTGCCCGTGAAGCTGTTCACCCCGCCGAGGACCAGTCCGCCGCCGCCTGCCTTGATCAATCCGTTCGCCCCCGCGAGCGCCGAGTTGATCGTGGTGTTACCGGTGGTCGCGGTGATCGTCGAACCGGCACTACCAAGCGTGATCGTGCCGCCGTTCAGGACGTAGCCTGCCGAACTGAAGGTGATATTGCCGACCGTCACCGGCGCGCCCACGGTTACCGTGCCTGCGGTGCTGCCGAAGATCGCATTGTCGAGGTCGCCGTTGACCCAAGGCTCGACAAATGGACCGCTCACCCCATCGCCATTGGGGCTCCAGTTGAGGTTTGCGAGGTTCCAGGTGCCCGTTCCGCCCGAGCCGACCGCGGTGCCATTGGCGTCCCAATACCGGTCCTCGGCATGCGCGGCCACCGGCGCACATGCCAGCACCGCCGCGAGCGAGGCACCGCAGAGAAGGCGCCGCGAACGCGCCTTCGCGTTCAGATCGCGGCGGCGGGGCATTTTCTTCTCGGTCATGGAATATCCTCGAACGCAAAAAAGCCCGCCCGAAGGGCGAGCGAGACAATGGAGATGATTATTATTTGGCGGCGAAAGGGCGCGGCTTTGAAGGGCGCGCGGCCGACGGGTTATCGTAACCGGACGGGATGCAAGGAAACACGCAACCTCTATTCATTCGACGACCCCCGGCTCCGACGCAGCCGCCAGCAAGCCCGGCAGCGCCTTTCCTCGATTGCTGCGCGAGCCTTTGGCGACCCGCTCAATCTGCCCCAGCCGCCCTGCCTCCGCCGCCGAAACGGGTCATCGCGGAGAACAACGCCAGATTCATCCACCGGAGCGCCCGAAGGATGATGTTGGCGGAGCTACAAAATAATGGTTTTCAATTGATTACCAATCCACCGTAAATCGGTGCATGTTACGGTATCGACAAGAAAATCTGGAACTGGGGTCACATCGCAGATGGCGAAATTTTGCTGCCTTGCGAACATGCGGACGCATCCTCTAATCCTCGTCCGGACAAATGCGCGATAGGGACGCGACCATGCCCGCAGGGGGAGCGAACAAGGATGAGTAACGGCACGATCGCCGGGCGACGGGCCGTGCTGACCGGCGCCGCAGCGCTGATCGCCGGTGGCCAGGCGGCCGCTGGCACCGATGGAGGACCGCCTCGATGTTCGAGCGGCAATGCCGCGTGGATCCCGTCCGACGATTTGGTTCGCGACCTGCCGCGACTGATGCGAATTGCCGGGGTGCCCGGCGTCGGCATCGCGGTCGTGGACCGCGGGACACTCGCGTGGAGCCGGGGCTTCGGCGTCAAAAACATTCTCACCCGCGACCCTGTGCAGGGCGACACGCTGTTCGAAGCGGCGTCGATGACCAAGCCGGTCTTCGCTTATGTCGTGATGCGGCTGGTCGACGAGAAGCGCCTCGACCTCGACAAGCCGCTCGTTGCCTATCGTCGGCCGGCGAACCTTGGCAGCGATCCGAATCTCGAGCGCATCACCGCCCGGCATGTGCTGGAGCATTCGACCGGCCTGCCCAACTGGGCTTCCGCGCCGCTCGTCACGAACAGCGCGCCGGGATCGGTCTACAGCTACTCGGGCGAAGCGTTCATCTGGCTCCAGTTGGTCGTGGAAACGATCATGGGAATGGGCCTCGGCAGCGTGATGCAGGCAAAGCTGTTCGGTCCGGCCGAAATGACCCGCAGCACCTTCGGCTGGGACGAGGCGATCGCAAGCTCGGCAGTCTTCGGCCATTCCGAACCGCCCGAAGGCGAACAAAAGCTTCCGGCCCAGCCGACGCGCGAGTTGGGCGACCGGCTGCTTCGGGTCGCCTCGAAGAGGCGCAAGCCGATCGCGTCGTGGACGTGGGAGGATTCGGTCGCGGCGATGCGCGAGACGGATCCAAAGACGCCGCCGTCGACGCACGATCTTCTTGTCAATTCCGCAGGCGGGCTTCTGATGACGGCGTCCGACTATGCGAAATTCATGACGCTCATGATGGACCGGCCGAACCGTGCGGGGTGGGAGATCAGCGATGCGGCCAGGCGCGCGATGCTCGCCCCCCGGCTCGACGTGCGCGGCCGCGACATTATGCGGGGGCTGGGCTGGGAGATCGAGCAATCGTCAGCGGGTCCGCTGTTCCAGCACAGCGGAAGCAATTACGGGATCTTCAAAACCCTTGGCGTCGGCGACGCGCGAAGCGGGCGAGCGATCGTCGTCTTCACCAACGCAGCAAACGGAAATGCGCTCGCGGCGCGGATCGTTAGGGAGGCGACGGGAATCGACCGGCTGAAGTCACTGATCTGATCGAAAGGGACTTTTGCCCAAAAGTATCGGTGGCAGCGCACAGCCCCCGGCCCCTACGACCGGATCGTTCGCGACGGATTATCGTGGAAAACTGGAGCGGGCGAAGGGATTCGAACCCTCGACCCCAACCTTGGCAAGGTTGTGCTCTACCCCTGAGCTACGCCCGCTCTGGCGGCTGGAAACCGGTCGGTTCCAGCGGGTGAGGCGGGCGATTAGCACCGGCTTTTTGACTCGGCAACCCCTGATTGCCCCGATTGCGCATTTTCTCCGAAGGGTTGGCATATCGCCTGAAATTCCCACATAAGCGGACATATAGATAATAAGGAGCTTTTCCCCGTGGCCACGCTCGGTCTGAACCCCTCTGAAAAGGAAGCCGTCGAAGCCTTCCGCCGCGATGTCGTCGAACCGTCGATGACGAGCCTCGTGATTCTCGATTTCTGGGCGGAATGGTGCGGCCCCTGCAAACAATTGGGGCCGGTGCTGGAAAAGGTCGCCGCCGATTATGCGGACAAGGGCGTCGTGCTGGTCAAGGTCGACGTCGATGCGAATCGCTTCATTGCCGGCCAGTTCCAGGTCCAGTCGATCCCGACCGTTTATGCGATTTTCCAAGGGCAGCCGGTCGCCAACCTGACCAATGCGCGCACCGAAAGCCAATTGAAGTCGATTCTCGATCAGCTTCTCGCGCAGCTCCCGATCGAAAGCGAAGCGAGTGCGCGCGCGGTCGAGATCGCGCCGCTCATCGAAATGGGCGATGCCGTCCTCGCCGAGGGCGACGGGCCGCGCGCGGCGAGCATCTTTGCGCAGATTCTTGAAATGGCGCCCGACAACGCCGCGGCGCACGGCGGGCTGATTCGCGCGCTGATCCTCGCGGGCGACGTCGAGGGGGCAGAGGCCGCACTCGCCATGATCCCCGCCGAAATCGCCGACGATCCGGCCGTCGCGCAGGCGAAAAGCGCGCTGGCGCTTGCCGCCGATGCGCCCGACGCGGGCGAGCTGGCGGCATTCGAGGCCGCGGTCGCTGCAAACCCCGACGATCATCAGGCGCGCTTCGATCTTGCGAGCGCGCAGATCGGTGCGGGCCAGCGTGATGCCGCCGCCGACAATCTGCTCCACATCGTCGCGGCCGACCGCGAATGGAACGATGACGCGGCCCGCGCCAAGCTGCTTTCGCTGTTCGAGGCCGTGGGTCTCGAAGACGCCTGGGTCGCGGCGCAGCGCCGCCGCCTGTCGCTGATTCTGTTCGGCTAAAGCACCCATGGCCGATACCGCGCCCTTGACCATCCAGCGGATCGCGATTTTTCCGCTTACCGGCGCGGTGCTGTTCCCGGGGCTGCACCTGCCGCTCCATATCTTCGAACCGCGCTATTCGGCGATGGTGCAGGAGGTGCTGGCGCGCGACCGGCAGATCGGAATGATTCAGCCGCGCGTCCTGCCCGGCGAAGAGTCGCGCGAGCCGCCCGCACTCTACGACATGGGCTGCGTGGGCCGCATCATCGACGTCGAGGCGCTCGAGGAAGGGCGTTTCAACCTCGTCCTCGAAGGCGTCGCCCGCTTTCGTGTCCGCCGCGAACTCGACGTGACGACGCCGTTCAGGCAGGTCGAGGCCGAGATCGAGTTGGAAGCCGAAGAGGATGCGGTGCTCGCGAGCATCGAACGCGCCAGCCTTGAGCGCGAGGCCAAGCGCTTTGCGGCGCGGCAGGGCTATGTCGTCGACTGGGATTCGGTCGGGCAGCTCGACGACGCCACCCTCGTCAACGGCATTGCGCAGGTCGCGCCGTTCGACGCCGCCGCGAAGCAGGCGCTGCTCGAGGCGTCGCCAATCGACGCGCGCGCCGAACTGGTCGTCCAGTTGATGCAATTCTTCGGCCGTTTCGACAGCGACGACGGCCGCGCCACGCTGCAATAGGCCAAAAGGCCAAGCCCCTAGAGTCTGATAACTTTGGATTGACCCACGTCGTCATTGCGAGCGGAGCGAAGCAATCCAGAGCGGTTTGCGCAGGCTCTGGATTGCCGCGCGGCTTCGCCGCTCGCAATGACGAGTCCATTCAATGTAATCACGCTTTAGATTTCGGCGCCGGCTAGCAAACGCGGCAGGTCGCCGGCCTCGCCGCGCGCTTCATCCATGAAGAAGCGCTTGAGCATCGGCATCCGCTGCACCGCGCCAAGGCCGGTGCGCCGCACTGCGGCGGCGGTACGGCCTGGGATGCCGAACAGGCGGGTAAGCCCGTCGGTTGCGAGGCTGACCATCATATTGTCGAGCCCGCGCCAGCGCTGATAACGTGCGAGAAGCGCCGCATCGCCAAGGTCAAGACCGAGACGCGCACCCTCGACCAGCACTTCGGTGAGCGCCGCGACATCGCGCAGGCCAAGGTTGAGCCCCTGCCCCGCGATCGGATGGATACCGTGCGCGGCATCACCCACAAGCGCGATGCGGTCGGCGACGATCGACGCGCTATGATGAAAGCCGAGCGGATAGGTCATCCGCGGCGCGACAAGCTCCATTGCGCCCAACACGCCACCGGCGCGCTTCTGAAGTTCTGCTATAAAGCCGCGCTCGCCAAGTTTCGCGAAGCCGGGGCCATCCTTTTCGGACACCGTCCAGACGAAGGCCGAACGGTGCCGCCCCTGCGGGTCGTCGACGAGCGGCAACAGCGCGAAGGGGCCCGACGGATAGAAGATTTCATGCGCGACATTGCCGTGCGGTTTTTCGTGCGCAACCGCCCCGATCATCGCATGATGATGGTACGACCAGTTCGCGATGCTGAACCCGGCGGCATCGCGCGTCGGCGAGCGGCGCCCTTCGGCGACGATCAGCAACGGCGCCGCGAGTCTTGTCCCGTCGGCGAGCGTCAACAGGGCACCATGCGCGTCAATCTCTCGCGCCACGACCGCGGCGGGCATTAGCAGACGCACTAGCGGCGCATCGGCCAGCGCGGCAGCGAGCGCGAGGCGAAGCTGGCGGTTCTCGACCATCGTGCCGAGCGGCGGGTCGCCTTCGCCAGTGACAAAGTCGAGTTCGCCGCCGCGGCCGCTGTCGGGAGCGCCGTCGCCCACTTTAATGGCACGGATCGGGCAACCGTGCCCGGCAAGGCGGTCGGCGATCCCCAGCACCTCGAACATCTGCCAGGTCGCGCTGGCGATCGCCGAGGCGCGGCCGTCGAAGCCGGGCGCGATCGTCGCAACGGGATCGGCGGGATCGACGATCTGGACCGACAGGCCGTGATGGGAAAGGGCAAGGGCGAGCGCCTGGCCGACGAGGCCGCCCCCCGAAATCAGGACATCGCTGCGCAGCGTTTCACTCATTTCGTTGCCCTAGCGTGCGGCGGGACGGTTGGAAAGGCCGT
Organism: Sphingopyxis sp. C-1; assembly: GCF_001047015.1. NCBI lineage: Bacteria > Pseudomonadati > Pseudomonadota > Alphaproteobacteria > Sphingomonadales > Sphingopyxidaceae > Sphingopyxis > Sphingopyxis sp. C-1. Next base: position 55,063 of record NZ_BBRO01000001.1, on the reverse strand, counting down.
GGGCAGGCTCGGGGCCGCGCTTGACGGCGAGTCCCCCCCATGCGCATATCGCCGTGGTTAACTGACAGGGACCGGACAAGAGCATGGCTAGCCGCAAGGCCGCACCAATAAAGGCTGATTGGCGCACCGTTTTCCGCCAAAGCATCGCGCGTTCGCTCGTGATCGCCGCATCGGTGGCGCTCGGCCTCTTCACACTATTCCTCGCGCTCGCGCTGGTCACATATGACAGCACCGATGCGGCGCTGAACACGGCCGCCCACGGCACCGCCGCCAACTGGATGGGCGGCGCGGGGGCGTGGTTCGCCGACCTGGGCCTGTCGATCGGCGGCGTCGGCGTCGCGCTGCTGCTACCGCTGCTCGCGATCATCGCCTGGCGTCTGTGGCTCGGCGAAGAGCAGCCTTATTGGCCGCGCCAACTCGCATACAGCTTCATCGGCATCCTGCTCGTCGGCCTTGGCGCCGAACTCTGGGCGCCCGCGACAAACGCGCCGATGCCAGCGGGCTGGGGCGGGATCATCGCGCTGCTGATCGGTGGCGCGATAACGCCCCTGTTCGCGCAGGCAGGCGAGCCCGCGGCGGCGCTGATCCGCTTTGCCACCATATTGCTGCTCATCGGGCTTGGATTGTGGCTCGCATGGCGGGCGCTGCGGCTGGAGAAGGGCTGGGCCTCGCGCTTCAAGCTGCCGGCGGCAGAGAGCAGCCGCGTCGTCGAGCCTGCGCGCGTGCCAACTGAAGAGGCGAAGACACCGAACCTTATGGAGCGTGTCGTACGCCCGCGTGCTGTCGCCGAACCGAGCGACCGCGCGCCGCCCGAAATCGCAGATCCTGCCGAGCGTAGTCTACCCTCGAAGCCCAAGGCAAAACCGCAGACAGAGCTGTTCACCAATTACCAGCTGCCGTCGATCGACCTGCTCGCGCCGCCGCCGCCGGGGCCGACGGGTCAGATCGACAAGGCGGGGCTGGAACGCAACGCGCGCCTGCTCGAATCGGTGCTCGAGGATTTCCAGGTCAAAGGCGTCGTCACCGCGGTCCGCCCCGGCCCGGTCGTCACCATGTACGAACTCGAACCCGCGCCGGGGACGAAGGCAAGCCGCGTGTCGAACCTGGCCGACGACATCGCGCGCAACATGTCGGCGCTGTCGGCGCGTATCGCCCCCATCCCAGGGCGCACCGTGATCGGCATCGAACTGCCCAACGCGCACCGCGAGTCGGTCGTGCTGCACGAAATCATCGGCAGCGCCTTGTTTCAGGACCAGACCGGCGCGCTGCCGATCATCCTCGGCAAGAATATCAGCGGCGACGCGGTGATCGCCGACCTCGCCCCAATGCCGCACCTGCTGATCGCGGGTACGACGGGTTCGGGTAAGTCGGTCGGTCTCAACGCGATGATTCTCTCGCTGCTCTATCGCCTTGGTCCCGACCAGGTGAAGATGATCATGATCGACCCCAAGATGCTGGAACTCAGCGTCTATGACGACATTCCGCATCTGCTTGCCCCCGTGGTGACCGAGCCCAAGAAGGCGATCCGCGCGCTCAAATGGGCGGTTGAGCAGATGGAGGACCGTTACCGGATGATGTCGTCGCTGTCGGTCCGCAACCTCGCGTCCTACAACGACAAGGTCCGCGGTGCGCTCGCCAAGGGCAAATCCCTGGGGCGCCGCGTCCAGACGGGTTACGACCCCGACACCGGCCAGCCGGTCTATGAGGAAGAGACGCTCGATTATGCGCCGCTGCCGCAGATCGTCGTCGTCGTCGACGAGCTCGCCGACCTGATGATGACTGCCGGCAAGGAAGTCGAATTCCTGATCCAGCGCCTCGCCCAGAAAGCACGCGCGGCGGGCATCCACCTGATCCTCGCGACGCAGCGCCCGTCGGTCGACGTCATCACGGGCGTGATCAAGGCAAACCTGCCGACGCGCATCAGCTTCAACGTTACGTCAAAGATCGACAGCCGCACGATCCTTGGCGAAGCCGGTGCCGAACAACTGCTCGGCAAGGGCGACATGCTCTATGTGCCCGGCGGCAAGCAGATCACGCGCATTCACGGCCCCTTCGTCTCCGACGATGAGGTCCGCGCCGTCGCCGATCACTGGAAAGGGCAGGGCCGCCCCGACTATATCGAGAGCGTCACCGAGGACCCCGAGGACGGCGGCTTCGCGATGGAGGGCGCGCCCGCGGGCGGCGACAGCGCCGAGGATCGGATGTACGCCAAGGCCTGCCAGATCGTCGTTGAAAGCCAAAAAGCGTCGACGAGCTGGCTCCAGCGTCAATTGCGCATCGGCTATAACAGCGCCGCGCGCCTGATCGAGCGGATGGAAGAAGAAGGGCTGGTCAGCCCGCCCAACCATGTCGGCCGCCGCGACGTGCTCACCGACCAATATGGCCAGCAAAGGTGAGGAACCTTCGCGCGCCTTGCGACTTGAACAACATCTGACGACAGGTTCAGCGCGGGTTCAATGCCCGGCTGCGATGACCGGCCACCATGTTTGAAAATGAGAGCCCGATGATCCTGAAGACGAATATGACCCGCCTTGCCGCCTGGACGCTTGCGCCTTTGGCAGCAGCCAGCCTCGCGATCGGCGTGCCCGCAATCGCCCAGTCGTCGAACGCGCTGGCATCGGTGCAGTCGCACCTGAAGTCGACGAGTTCGATGACCGCCAGTTTCGTGCAGACCGACCGCAACGGTCAGCGGCTGAACGGCCAGCTCACATTGAAGCGGCCGGGCAAGATCCGCTTCCAGTACCAAAAGGGCGTGCCGCTGCTGATCGTTGGCGACGGCAGTTCGCTGACGATGATCGATTATGAAGTGCGGCAGGTGCAGCGTTGGCCGGTGAAAAATTCGCCGCTCGGCGCGCTGCTCGACCCCGACCGCGATCTTACCAAATATGCCAAGGTCCTGCCGACCGGCAACGACGATGTGCTGAGCGTCGAGGTCAAGGATCCCAAGCGCCCCGAATATGGCACCATAACCATGGTGTTCGTGCGCGACGGCGCTGCGCCCGGCGGGCTTCGCCTGCGTGGTTGGGTTGCGCTCGATTCGCAGAACAACCGCACGCGGATCGATCTCAGCAACCAGAAATTCAACGTTGCTGTCGCCGACTCGGCGTTCAAATGGACCGACCCGCGTCCCAAGCAGCGCGGCCGCGCGGGCTGATACGGGACCCGTCTCAGCCGCCAAATCAGGGCGCCGAATTCGCGAAATGAATTCGGCGCCTTTTTTCCGGACCAACGGACGTCTCGTATCGACGAACTGCAGGAATGGCGCCGGAGCGTCGATTTTGTTCAGCTTGGCGACAGGGAACAGAGGCTATTTCATATCTCGAAGGCGCCAACACGGCCCCCGGATTTGGGTTTCCCCCTGTTGCCCCACCCGGACTGCCTGGCACCTTCATTCAAGAGCGTGACGAACGCTGACCTTGAACCCCCGTTCCACCGCCCCTGGGACGGGGGTTTAATTTGTCCGGCGTCGGTTTCTGCCGCTGACGCGGCGGGCGCACCAGCCCGCTCCCCCACCCGGCCTCCCATTTCAGGATACGCTGTTGGGACGCTGGGTGGGGGAGCGGGCTGGTACCGCAATCACATTGCGAACAGCGTCACGCGCCGATAGAGCCACCGCATGACTCGCACCAGCATCGCTTCGTGGAACATCAACAGCGTTCGCGCCCGCATCGGCATCGTCGAAAAATTCCTGCGCGAAGAAGCTCCCGATATTCTGTGCTTGCAGGAAACCAAGGTCGAATGTGGTCTGTTCCCGCCCGAGATGTTCAGGCGGCTCGGATATGATCATATCGTCACGCACGGCCAACGCATGCATCATGGCGTGGCCATCGTAAGCAAAGTTCCGCTGTCAGACGTGCGCAAATATGACTGGCAGGCAAATGGCGAAGCACGCCACGTCGGTGTAACGCTGCCATCGGGCGTGCGGCTCGACAATGTCTATATTCCCGCGGGCGGCGATATTCCCGACCGCGAACTCAATCCCAAGTTCGGCCAGAAGCTCGATTTCTTCGGCCGCATGACCGAATGGTCGGGTGCGCTGGCCGATACGCCGACGGTGCTGACGGGCGACTTCAATGTCGCTCCGCTCGAAAGCGATGTGTGGAACCACAAGGCGCTGCTCGACGTCGTCAGCCACACGCCGATCGAGGTCGAAACGCTCGCGCGGCTTCAGGCGGCGTCGAATTGGGTCGACCTTGGGCGTCACTTCGTACCGGCGCCGGAACGGCTCTACACTTGGTGGAGCTACCGCGCGAAGGACTGGGAAGCGTCGAACCGTGGCCGCCGGCTCGACCATATGTGGGTCACGCCCGACCTGATGCCCAAGGCGATATCGCACCGGATCGTCCAGCCCGCGCGCAGTTGGGAACGGCCGTCGGACCACATCCCGCTGATCACCGAGTTCGACTTTTGAGCCATGCCGTCGACCCTGTGGGCGCTCGGAACGCCGCGCGCGCGATCGATGCGCTGCGGCGCGGCTGGCCCTTTCGTCTGATCGGCCCCGATGGCGCGCTCGACCTGATGGCCGTCGAAAGCGCGCGCGACGCCGCGCTGGCCGAATTCGGCAGCCACGACATATTGTTGTCGGGCGAGCGAGCGGTGACGCTCAAGCTCACGAACCAGCGTGTCGCAGCTACGCCGGGTCCAGTGCGCCTCGCGAATGCCGCCCCCGTGGTGGCCGCGGCGCTCGCGATCGCCGATCCCGCGCTCGATCTTGCCAATCCGCTCAAGGGCCCTTTTCATAGCATTGCTACCGGCGGCGACGCGGCTGCGGCCACAGCGATGGCCATGGCCCGCCACGCCGGCCTACTCCCCGCCTTCTTCGTGCGCGAAGCAGCAGGCGCCGCCGAAACCATGTGCAGCATCGAAGATGTTGTCGCCCTGCTCGATCCCGTCCGCCTTGAAATCGCGGCGCGCGCAAAGCTGCCGGTAGAAGCCAGCGAGACCGCAGAGATCGTTGCATTCCGCTCGCCCGAAGAAGCCTCGGACCATGTCGCGCTCGTCATCGGCAAGCGCGACGGCAATCCGCCCGTCGTGCGTTTGCACAGCGAATGCCTGACCGGCGACGTACTCGGCAGCCTCAAATGCGATTGCGGACCGCAGCTCCATGCCGCGCTCCACGCGATGGCCGACGCTCCGTGGGGCGTATTGCTTTACCTCAGACAGGAGGGGCGCGGGATCGGCCTCGTCAACAAGCTGCGCGCCTATGCGCTGCAGGATCAGGGTTATGATACGGTCGATGCCAATCTGCGGCTCGGCTTCCCGGTCGAAGCGCGCGACTTCGCGATCGCCGGGCGGATGCTCGAACTGCTCAACATCCCGCGCATCCGGCTGATGACGAATAATCCTGAAAAGGTTGCGCGGCTGGAGAAGGAGGGCGTCGAAGTCGTCGAGCGCATCCCGCTCGCACTACCGACGAATAAATATAACGAGCAATATCTCGCGACGAAGCGCGATCGCACGGGACACCAGCTCTAAACGAAAAAGGCGCCGGACGATGCCGGCGCCCTCATCAAATCAATGCACGAAGCGCGCGACCACGTCGCGATAGCTTCGGCTGACCTTCACCTGCGCGCCCGAACCCAGCACGAGGAAGCATTCGCCGTTGGTGTGCGGCTTGACCTGCTTGACCTGTGACAGATTGACGATCGTCGAACGATGAACGCGCTGGAAGTTGCGCGGGTCGAGCCGCTTTTCCAGATCCTTCATCGTCTCGCGCAGGATCAGGCTGTTGTCGGCCGTATAGATGCACATATAATCGCCCGCGGCGTCGATGCGTTCGATGCTGTCGACGTCGACGCGGAAGATCTGGCCGCGATCCTTGATGTTGATCATCTTCTCGTAGCGATCGGCAGCGTGCGCGTCGGGCGCGACCTCAGCGTCATAATCCTCGACAGCTTCGGGCGCGACTTCGGCCAGCACGGTCTTGAGCCGTTCGACCTCGGCCACACCGCGCTTTTCGGCGAGGCGTTGACGGACCCGATCGAGCGCATCGGCCAGCCGCTCGGGCTCGACCGGTTTCACCAGATAATCGACGGCCTGCGCCTCGAAGGCGCGGATCGCATGGTCCGAATAGGCGGTGACGAACACCACCAGCGGCGGCTCGACCTCCATCAATCCCTGAATCACCGAAAACCCGTCAAAGCCTGGCATCTGGATGTCCAGGAAAACGAGGTCAGGCTTGTGAGTCTTGATCTTTCGGATGGCTTCGCGGCCATTTTGTGCGGTGTCGACGATTTCGACGTCCGTATGCGGTTCCAGCCGCAACTGCAGGCCCTGAGTGGCCAATTTTTCATCATCCACAAGGATGGTTCTGATCGTCATGTTCTCTCGGTTCCAATCGTCATTTGCCCATCGGGCTGGAACGGAAACTCGATAACCACCGTGAATCCACCCTCAGCGCCCACATGGACATCGAACCGGTGCTGGTCGCCAAAAGCCTGCGCCAACCGGTCCCTGATATTGGCTAAACCCACACCGGTCGATTCCGTTGCAAAGCCAGTGGTGGGGTCGGTCGTTTCGGCTGACAATCCCGCGCCGGTGTCGGACACGGTGATGCGAACATTTTGACCGGCCAGTTGTGCAGAAAGCGTGATATCGGCGCCTTCTTCCTGCGGCGTCACCGCATATTTGATCGCATTTTCGATCAGCGGCTGGAGCAGAAGCGAGGGCAGGCGCGCACGCGAAACCGCAGGATCGATCGCAAAATGGGGCCGCAATCGTTCCTCGAAGCGCATTTTTTCGATGTCGAGATAGAGTTTCAGCGTCTCAATCTCTTGCGCCAGCGTCACCTGCGCGGTCGGCTCGTTCGCGAGTGTGTAACGGAGGAACGCCGAAAGGCGCGACAGCATCGCGTTCGCGGGTTCGGCCTGTTTCAGCAGCACGAGCGTCGAAATGCTGTTCAGCGTGTTGAAGAGGAAGTGCGGGTTGAGCTGGTAGCGCAGCATCGCAAGCTGCGCCGAGGCCGCCTGCGCCTCGAGCCGCAGAACGCGGTCATTCTGTTCCTCTAGCTGGAGGAAATAGTTGATGGCGAAATAGAGCGCCGACCAGGCTGCGAGCGAGGTGGCATCAATATACATGGCGCCGAGCAACAGGCTGGTGAACCCCGCCTCGCTCGCCGGATTCTGAATCTGCGCCACCCATGCATCGATAAAGGCCCAGAGCGCAGTCGCGACCCCCGCCAGTCCGAAACTGACGCCCCACATCAAAAGCGGGCGGCGACTGATCAGCGCGCGATAACAGGCCGACAGGATCAGCGTCAGCGAGAAACCGGTAATCGCAGAAATCGTCTGCGGGATGAGGAAGGTGAATGCCTGGCCGTTGGCGAGCCCAGACACCCCGCGCAGACCGAGCCAGGCAGCCCAGCCCAATATCTGCAGGTTCCAGAAAGCCCGGACCTTGTTGTCAAAGAAGGGGCCCGGCGAGGACAGTCGGAAGAGCGGCATGGGCGTCTGTACGATGGCGATGGTCAGTCGCCGCGCGGGCGATATCGGAAACCAGTGCGGCCGATCATTCGGCGGCGACCGGCGGCGCCATCGCACCCTCGCCGCGCACGCGCGCCTGACCAAGCGGCTGCAGTTCGGCGCGATGCTTCCACAGCAATTCCTTATAGCCGATCACGCGGCCATCGTGCGCAGTGAGCGTGACGGGACCGATCGGCTGCTCGTCACGCGCATCGACAAGCACCGGGGTAGAGGGCACGCCCGCACCCCATTTTTCGCCCCATTGGCGCAGCGCAATCATCGCCGGCAGCAATTCGATACCCTTTTCGGTGAGCTGGTACCTGACCTTGCGCCGGTCTTCGGCCATGACTTCGCGGGCCATGATTCCATGATCGACCAGACGTGACAGCCGGTTCGACAATATGTTGCGCGCGATGTTCAGTTCCTGTTGGAACTCTTCGAAATGATGAACGCCGTTAAAGGCCGCGCGCAGGATCATGAACGACCATCGCTCGCCCATCGCTTCCAGCGCCAGCGGCAGGGCGCAATTGCCCCCATCCATGTCGTTCAGCAGTTCGCGTAATTTTCCCATAACCGATGCCCTAACGTAAAATCGCCCCGTGCGCCAAAAAAATATAGGGCCTCCGTTGCATTTCGCAACTCAAAGTCTAGGGAGCGCTTCGTAACCTTTCGGTTGCGCAAAAACAGGAGGTCAAGATGCCCAAATTAAAGCTTTCTCCCCTCACCCGATCCTTCACGCTGACGAGCTCCGTACTGATCGGTGGCCTCGCATTCATATCATCGGCCGCGACCGCCGCCGGCGGCGCCTATTATCGCGCCGAACTTGCCAGCCCTGCGCCCGAGGCACGCTTCGTTGCGCGCGACGTCGTGTGGGCTTGCACGGATGCCGGCTGCGTAGCGAGTCAGGGGACCAGCCGTCCGCTGATCATGTGCTCGGCACTGGCCAAAAAGGCGGGTCCGGTGACGAACTTTGCCGCCGGTGGAAAGGCACTCGAAGCCGACGACCTCGCGCGCTGCAACGCCGCGAAATAATCTGGCCACAAGCCTTTGAAAGCCGCCGCGCTTCATCCGCTTTTGCAGGCGGGGGCGCGGCGGCTTTTCTACATCTTCGCCGGCACCGCGAACGATGCTTCCAACCGACTTTATCAAAGTTGCTGATCTCAAGCAGTTACGCGCAAGCAAATTTCGCATTGCAATATTGCCTGCATGAACGACATTGGACGCGATGCTGAGGCAATATGAACTTGTCGAGCGCGTACGCGCTTATGATCCCGACGTCGACGAGGCGCTGCTGAACCGCGCCTATGTGTTTACCGTCCAGAAGCACGGGAGCCAGAAACGCGCCTCGGGCGACCCCTATTTCAGCCACCCGGTCGAGGTCGCCGGGATTTTGACCGATCTCCACCTCGACAGCGAAACAATCGTTACCGCACTCCTCCATGACACGCTCGAGGACACGCTCACGACGCCGGAGGAGATAGAACGCCTGTTCGGCGCCGACGTCGGTCGGCTGGTCGACGGCGTCACCAAGCTGTCGAAGATCGAGGCGCAGACCGAAAACGAACGCGCGGCGGAAAATCTGCGCAAATTCCTGCTCGCGATGTCGGACGATATTCGCGTGTTGCTGGTCAAGCTGGCGGACCGGCTGCACAATATGCGGACGCTGCATTTCATCAAGAATCCCGAGAAGCGCCGCCGCATCGCCAAGGAGACGATGGATATCTATGCCCCGCTCGCCGAGCGGATCGGCATGTATGAATATATGCGCGAGATGCAGCTTCTCGCGTTCAGCGAGCTGGAACCCGAAGCCTATTCGACGATCACCGGCCGCCTCGCCAAGCTGAGCGCGGGCGGCAAGGACAAGGTCGCGGGGATCAGCCGCGAATTCAAGGAACTGCTCGCCAAGAACGGTATCGAGGCCGACGTGTCGGGGCGCGAGAAGCATCCCTATTCGATCTGGCGCAAGATGCAGGAGCGCCATGTCAGCTTCGAACAGGTGACCGACATCATAGCGTTCCGGATCATCACACCGACCGATGCCGATTGCTATGCGGCGCTCGGTCTCCTCCATCGCAAATGGAAAATGGTTCCCGGGCGCTTCAAGGACTATATCTCGACGCCCAAGCGCAACGGTTACAAATCGCTGCACACGACAATCATGCACCAGCAGAATATGCGGATCGAGATCCAGATCCGCAGCCTCGGCATGCATCAACAGTCCGAATTCGGGCTCGCCGCGCACTGGGCATATAAGCAGGGCGGTTCGGTACCTGACGGGCAGGCGGGATGGATTCGCGACCTCATCGAAATCCTCGAACAGACGCACGACCCCGAAGAGTTTCTCGAAAACACGCGCATCGCGATGTACCAGGATCGCATCTTCGCCTTCACACCGAAGGGGAGCCTGCACCAATTGCCGAAGGGCGCCACTCCGGTCGATTTTGCCTATGCCGTCCATACGGGGCTTGGCGATCGCACCGTCGGGGCCAAGGTCAACGGACGACTGGTGCCGCTGCGTACCCAGCTTGCGAACGGCGATACGGTCGAAATCCTGTCGTCCGACAAGCAGACGCCGCAGCCCGCCTGGCTGGGCTTTGCCGTCACGGGCAAGGCGCGCGCCGCGATTCGCCGCCATGTCCGGTCGAAGGAAAAGGTCGAACTCGCGGCTCTCGGCCGCAAGATGTACGACGAGATCGCCCTGCGCCTACCGAACAAGGTCGGCGACAAGGCACGGATCGCCGCGCGCGAGCGGTTAAAACTCGACGACGATACCGCGCTCTATGTCGCGATCGCGAAGCAGCGCATCACCGACAATGCGCTGCTCGAAGCGCTGGTCCCCGGCATCACCGCCGAGATGAAGACCAAGCCGGGCAAGCTCGTGCAGGGCGCGGCCGTATCGATTGCGGGGCTGACCCCGGGCGTCGCCTATCAACTCGCCGATTGCTGCCATCCCGTTCCAGGTGACCGTATCGTCGGCCTGTCGCGGCCGGGCGAAGGGATCGAGGTGCATGTCATCGACTGCCCGAAGCTCGCCGACGGCATCGACGCGGACTGGATCGATCTGCGCTGGCAGGAAGACAGCGAGGGCGGCAATGCGCGGCTGTGCATCGTGATCCTGAACGAGCCGGGGACGCTGGCCGAAATGTCAGGGATACTCGCGGCCAATTCGGCGAATATCACCAATTTGCGGCTGTCGAACCGCGAGGGCGGCTTTCACACCTATGACGTCGTCGTCGAGGTGCGCGACGTTCAGCATGTTATGCGGATATTGTCGGCGCTGCGCGCGTCGGACACGGTAGTGCAGGCGGAGCGGCAATAACCTCTAGTTCGCGTAGAGCAACGGCGGTCGCCAGGAATTCTGGTCGACTTCGTCGCGGACCTTGTAGACGATCCCGCGGCTGTTGAGGAACAGCTTCTCCATTTCGGGCCGCGTGAAGGGGCGTGAGCCGAGGCGGCCGAACACCGCCATCTGCCCGCCGGTCTCGTCAACCGCGCGGTCGCGGTCGAGGCCCTTCGACAGCGCCAGCGCCGGCGACGGGGTCTTCGCCCATGCGATCAGCTCGGGTGTCGGTTTGGGTGAGAAGCCATAGAGGCCGGGATTGTCGGGGCTGGTGAGCTGCAGCACCTTGATGCCGTTCCGCCCGTCGGCGACATAGCCGAACAGCGACGCATTGGTCGATGCGACGATCACATCCTCGGCATCGGTCAGCGCGCCGCCAAAGGTCAAGCCCGGCCAGACGACCGGCGCCGCGGGGCGCGTGACGTCGACGATGACGAGCCCGTCCTGCTTCGCCGCGACATACATATAGGTGCGCGCGAGATAGATTTTGCGCGCATTCGCAAGGCGTATCGTGCCCGCGGGCACCGCGACGGGCTGTGCCAGATTGGTGACGTCGAACAGCTTCACCCCCTCGGCGTCGGTGACCCAGAGATAGCGGAACTGCACCGCGCTCGCGCGCGCGTCGGTCAGCGGCAATTGCGCGGTGACCTTCGGCTGGAGCGGCGTCGACAGGTCGAGCACGACGAGCCCGGCGTCGGTGGTGATATAGGCCATGCTGCCCGCCAGCGTCACATGCCGCGCGCCGGCGAGCACATTGCCCTCGTTCCAGGTCAGCGCGCGCTTGAACTTGTTGTTGCGGAACTCGGCGTCGGCGAGCGTGTCGATGTCGACGAGCACGAGCCCTTCGATGCTGTCGGTGATGACGGCATAGCGATAGATGTCGTGCATCACCTGTTCGTGGTTCTCGGGGAAATTCTTCACGATATTCTCGTTGCGCGAGACGCTGATCGGCTGCGTCGTCGCAATCGCCATGCACGTCGCATTCTTCGTCTTCACATGCGTATTCTGGCCGAGCGGCGAGAAGGGCGCGCGGATGATGCGTTCGGAGAAGCCCTTGTTGCCGATCGACGCAATGTCATAGACGCGGAACCCGCCCCTGCCTTCCGCTACGAACATATATTCGCCGCGCTGCTGCAGGCAGTTCACCCGGCCGCTCGTGCCCTGAACGATATTGGCGAATTCCTCGAGCGCGTGTGTTTCGCCCGAACCATCCTTGTCGAACGTCTTGCCGCGCACCCAGTTTTTGAGCTCGCGTCCATTCTGTTCGACGTGCAGCTTCCAATAATCGGGATAGGCATATTTCTGGAGATAGGAGCCGATCACCGCCTGCGGCTCGTCCCATTCGGTGACGCGCGTGGCCTGGAAACCGCCTTCCATCCCCGACCACACGTTGAGCCCGACGAAGTTGACGAAATTGGTGCCGAGCAAATTGAGCTGCGCCATGATCGCATTATTGTCGTCGGCCGCCGACAAATGGCAGTCGGAGCATTGCTTCGTTTCCGAACGCCGCACCGTATGCGGGAAGTGCGGCGCGAATGCCTGGCTGGAATAGCCCGCCGACGAGATCGGCGGCTGCTGGATATAGATGCGTTCGCGGTTGATGTTCGTCGATGACAGGACGAGCGCCGAGGTCGACCGCACCGGGGTGATGATACCGCGCGCTTCGCCGTTCGGGCCGGGCTCGCCGGGCTTGGTCAGCTGATGGCGGCCGAGCTGGAACATTTCATCACGCGCCACCTGCGGGTTGTAAGTCGCGAAATTGCGCGTCTCCTCGCCCTCGAAATGGTGCATCTTGGTTTTCCAGTTCGCCTCGATGGGCAAATGGCAACCGCCGCAACTCGTCGTCCATGACAGGTGGCAGGTGAAGCAGGTCATCTTATCTTCGCCGTGCGCGCGATCTTCCTTCGCGACCCCCGGACCCCATTCGAACTTGCCGTCGTCGGCCCCCGCGCGTGCCATCAATTTGGCGCGCGCCGCCTTGGCGTTGAAATGTGGCCCCGGCGTCACCGCCTGCTTGACGAGGCTGACCTGCCATTCGAGCTTGGGATCGACGATCGATCGCTGGATCAGCCCGATCACCTCGGCATCGTCATTATATTGGAATTCGAAGCGGCGGCGCCCATCGGGGTTGCGCAGCAGCGCCAGATTATTTCCCTGCGGCCGCGCCGCGACGTTCGAGGTGAGCAGGTTCGGGAAAGCGTCGGCGGTGCCGTGGCAATCCTTGCAGCTGATCTCGACCGCATTCGCGACTTCGCCCTGGATATAGCCATTGCCATGGCTATCCTGCGCGAAGTGACAATCGGCGCACTGCATCCCCTTTTCGGCGTGGATGTCCATCATATGGACCGCCTTGCCGGGGTTCAGCCCCGGCGGAACGAACTTGCCCTCGACGCCGGGACGGCCCGGGTCGGCGCTCGACAGGCAGAGGTCGCGTTCCTTGGGATCGCTGTAATGGCTGCAGCTCTTGCGCCACTTTTCGGGGTCCTTCGGATCGATGATGTTCGCGGTGTCGGTGCCATAGGTCGACATATTGCCGTCGGCAGTCAGCAGATTTCCGTTGCGGTCGCGCTTGAAGATGCCGCGGAAGTTCCAGCCATGGCCGTGATAGTCGGCGAACTGCGTGTCCTTGTTGCTGTCGTTGACGTCATAGACGTCGCGCAGAAACTCGACATCGGCCCAAAGCCCGCGCGTCGCCGCGCCTTCGGGATTGCGTTCGAGCACCTTGTGGACTTCGGCCGCGGTCGGATAGCGCTGCTGCTTGTATTTCTTCTGATATTCCTCCTCGCTCATCCCCGGCGGGCGCGGCGCGGTGTTTTCCGGCCCCGGCCACATTTGCGGCGCGTCGGATTCATAGTCCCACATCGTGTAGCCGAGGTATGAGTTCAGGAAGATGTTCGGCTGGTGCATGTGGCAAGTCATGCACTGCGCGGTCGGGATCGCGCGCGTGAAAGTGTGGCTGATCGGATGGCCCGATTCCCGGCGTTGTTTCGGCGGTTGCTGTTGCGGCCCTGCGGCAGCCGCCACCGGATCGATCAGCGAACCATGTCCACCGTCGCTGCCATGGCCGTCGTTCGGCGCCATATGCGATGCGTCCGAATGGCCTCCGCCTGCGGGCTTTTTCTCGCCCCCATGGCCGTCATCATGGCCATCGCCGCCGGCCCGGAGCTTTTCGCGGATCGTTGGATCGACCGTGTCGGTCTCGCCGTCGCGGCCGAATTTGGCATAGGTCAGGCTGTGCCGCGGCTCGCGGTCGTTGGCATAGATGACGTGACAGCCCGAACAGCCCGAGTGGCGATAGTCGCCGGGCTGATCGTTCGTCCCCATGAACCACATCAAGGGATCGTTGAGGCGCGTCTTGTGGATGTTGAGGACGGGGATCGAGACGCGCAGGCCGGTGCCGGGTCCACGGTTCGACTGTTTGAGGTCGGGACGCCCCGGCTCCTCGAGCCGCTGGATGCTGCCGGTCGGGTTCGGCAGCCCGATTTCGGGGAATTGCGTGTTGATGTTGCGCCCGCCGCGTTCGAACACGCGGAAAACGTCGCCGGGCGGAATGACGCTCCAGCGCGGCAGTGGGTACATTTTCGCGAGCGCGCCGCGCTTCTTTTCTTCGTCGGTCAGTATCTTGTCGAACCCGAAGCTCGGCTTGCACGCTTCCTTATATTCCTCCGCGGTCAGCCGCGACGAAGGCGACAGGACGCACGCGGGGGCGCCGGTGCGGGTATAGGCCTCACCGAACACATAATTCTTATACGGCACGATGCCGTTGTTATACGCCGCCCCGCCCCACAGCATCGCGCCGGTCGACATCATCGACCGCTCGGTCGCCTCGATCACTTCGAGGTGGCACGAACCGCACGCCTCGCGCGCGACGCGATAGTCGCTGGGGTTCACGAAACGGATGAATTCGGGCGATTCCTTGTTGAGCAATGTATAGCTGCGCTCGGGGTTCGCCGAGCTGTCGTGCCACGCGCCGGGCAGGGTCGGCTGCGGATGCGCGAGCTTCATCACCGCCTTGTTCGTCGGATGCTGATAGCCGAGGCTGGGGGTGCCGCGCTGGGTCGCGTCGCCACCATGGCAGTCGGTGCAGCCAAGCCGGACGGCGGGGCTCGCGTGCATCGACGGTTGGTCGGTGCGCGTGTGGCAGCTGTAGCAGCCTTCCGATTTCTGGACGACCTCGGCTTCGCTCTGCTCGCGCGGCGCGGGCGGCGTGAAGCGATATTCAATCTTGAGCGGCTTTTCTTCCTCCGCGGCGCGGCCAACGCTCGCGCCAAAAGCGGCGCACATCGTCACGAAGGCGATCAGGGCGAAGAGTTTGCGCAGCATCATTTGCCCCCCATCCCGTTCGCATCGAGCGAAGTCGAGATGCCGTGAGAGCACGCGCTTCGGATGGGCGTCTCGACTTCGCTCGACGCAAACGGATGAGAGAAGAACAGCGCCATCAGAAACTCACGATCACATTGGCGAGGACGGAGACATAGGCGTCATTCTTTTTCTTGTTGTCGAACAGATCCTTGAACCCCTTGCCCGGCACCAGCACCGCGGCGCTGAGGCGACCGACGATATTCTGCGTCGCCTTGGGCCGCCAGATCGTCGCGACCGACAGGTCAAAGCCGATGTCCTTGGGGATCGATCCCTCGGTGCGCAGCGCCTGCAGCGACGACGTGTTTTCGAACCACAGATGGTTGAAATTGGTGCTCACGCGAAATTCGGGGGTCAGGTCGAAATCGGCGCCCGCGCCGATGAATACCGTGCCCGGATTGTTGAAGTTCGACTGCCCCTCTTCCTTCGATGAGCGCAGCGAGTTCAATATGCCGTTGCGCCCACTGATCGAAATGACGCGGCCGCCGCCCGCAAAGGGGATCGTCTGGCGGATCCAGTAGCTCGTATCGGCGCCGCCGAAGATCGGATTTTCGAAGATCGCGTCGAAACCGCCCTCGGTCTTGTTATACGGATTGCCGTCACCGGTCGCATAGAGCCCCGACAGGCGGAAGCGCATCCAGTCATGGTCGTAGCTGAGCTCGACCGCACCGAAGCCCGCACGGATTTCGGCGGGCTTGCTGGTGAAAAAGCTGTTCCGGTCCTCGCCGAGCGCGGCATAGAAGCTGGCGGTGACGTTGATCCGCCCGATCCGACCATCGGCGCTGTAACCCAGATAGGCGACGTCATATTCGCGCCCGCGCAAATCGCCGAGCAGCGCCGGGCGCACCGGAAAGCCATTATGGTCGATCTGAACGTCATTTTTTTCGCGGTTCATATTATAGGTCACGCTGACCTGGCTGGTCAGCCCGACGACCGGGAAATCTTGGCGATAGAGATTGGCGGTGAGGACGAAATCGCTGCGCGGTGACTGGGTGATATCGTTGAGGCCGCTGTTGGTGTCTTTTTCGAGCCGCCAGAAGGCCGCAAGATTATATTGGAAGCGATTGTTGTCGCGGTTGCCGAACAGGCGGATGCCGAGCTGGCTGTCGTTGAACAGAAAGCCGCGGAAATCGCTCTGGAACGGCTGGATGCCGAGGCGGATCGAATAAAAGTCGAAGCGGTCGGACGTGTTGCCGAGATGCTTGTCGACGAACAATTCCTGCACCCCAAGGAAACTGTCGTAACGATGGCTCGCCTTTGACGGGCGCACGTCGAGAACGCGCCGTTCGGGCACGTCGACATAATTGGCCTGATAGGCGAAGGTGGCGCGATATTCGATGTCGGGCGGCTTGAATGCCGTCGAACCCTTGATCAGCGCGGCCCCGACGATGAACGTCTGCGCAAAGACGAAGCTGCGATCCTTGCCGAACACGTCAAGGCTACCCGGTCGCTCGGTCGTCTGGACGCCGACGGGAATCGGAAAAGTGCGCGGTTCGAACACCGTGTCGGACACCGCATTGCCGACGAAGAACCAGTCGTCGCCCTTGATCGGCAGCCATTTGACCTTGCTGCGGTCGATCGCGCGGTCGCCCTTATAGGTGTTCTGATGATAGGGATCGAACCAGCGTTCCTTGACGACGCCCAGCGTTTCGATGAGGCGCCAGCGATCGGGAAGCGGCAGCTGATCCTCCATCCCCGGAAACGCCTGCGGCGGCGGCGGGCGCAATGCGCCGACATTGTCCTGCGTCAGCGCATCGGGCAGGTCCGGGCGATAGCCAGGACGGCGGCGGCCTTCGATGATGTCGGTGACAAGGTCGTCCTTGACCATCTCCTGCCAGTCGACGGGCGGCGGCGGCGGAGTCAGTTCTTCGGCCTGCTGTTCGGCCGGCGCTGCATCGCCCAGGACCGGCGGCCCCTCAGGCGTAGGAGGCGGCGGCAACGCCTCCGCTCCCGGCGCGCCCTGCGCCGCGAGTGTCGCGATGACCGGCCAAAGGCTGCCGCCCGTCATCATCGCCTATAGCCCGTCACAGACATTCTGGTTCGCCGTGTCGAGGAACGGCGCGAACGGGCAGCTGATATAGCGGAGGCGAACCCCGGCGCCGACATTGACCACGACGTTGTCCGACCGGATCGCCTTGGGCGCATTGCCGATGCCGCCGATGCGCGCACCGCCATTATGCGCGCCGAGGAAGCTGATCATATCATCCTGATCGATGCCGTCGCCCGACACGCCGATCGCGCCGACCAGTTGATTGCCGCGATAGATGGGGACCGATCCCGGAAAGATCTGGATGCCGTTTTGCAGCCGGTTCTGCCCCGCCGCGACATCGGGCAGGGTCGTGCAGCGCGCGGGGGTATCGGTCGGGCTGGCGCCCGACACAAAGCCCAGATGCGCGCCGAGATTGCCGATGATCAGCGCCGATTGCAGCCCGGTCGAGAAGGGATTGAACTGCGCGATCGGGCGCGACAGCGGCCCTTGCGGACGGCCGACCTCGCCATCGGGGAAATAGGGGCGCGCCAGATTGCCGACCGCGCGATCGGCATAAGCGACATTGCCGGTGAGCGCTACCGGACTGTTCAGGAAGGTCCGCGTCGCGGTGACGAACTGGCTGACGTCGGCGCTGGCATTGGCGCTGAGCTCGGCGCCTGCCTGTGCGTTCGAGAAGAAGGCCGCCGTGCGCGCCTTTTGCAGACTGACATCGGTGCCGAAGATCGGCGCGTCGGGCGAACGCACGATGCCCAGCACCGATCCGTGCGTGTCGACGATGCTGATCGTCACCTGCGCGCGGCTGTCGAGCGGGCGGCGGATCTGCGCGCGGGCGCGGCTCATCACCGCAAAGGCTTCCTCGAGCACCGCGCGCGCCTCGGCCTGCGTCAGCGGCGCGCTGTTCGTCGCGCCGTCGGTGCCCGCGCGCAGCGGATAGCGGTTGGTGCCGCTGCCGTCGGTGAGGACAAAGGCGTCGCGGTTCGAAAATTCGGCGGCGGTCGAGGCACGGATGCCCGAGGCTTCGCTGCCATAGGTGATCCCCGCGGTCACCGCGGCATTGGCATAGCCGATCACCGCAACCAGATTGCCTGCAACGCCGTTGAGGCTCGCAAAGCTGGCGCTGCCGCTGCTCATCACTCCGGCAAAGGTCGCGTCGGAGAAGCGCAGCGACGTGCCGTCGACGGTGATCTTGTCGGCGGTGATCGTGCTGGGCGCCTCGAACCCGCGGGTGCCTGCGAGCGCGATAAATTCTTCGGGATCATTGTCGATGTTGAGGATGTTGGAATCGCTGCCGTAAATCCCGTCGCCCATCACCCCGACGCCGCCGACGAGCACGCCATTTTTATAGAGCGGCAGTCCGCCCGGATCGGCAGCAAGGCCGAGCGGTGAGCGTTTCGGACCGATCAGCGCGGCGTTGCCCGCCGCCCCGAAGCGCGCCGACAGGTCGCTGCACGGGAGTTGACTGAACTGCACCCCGAACAAGGGTCCGCTTTCGAGGCCGACGGTCGTGGGAGCAGGCGGAAAATGTTCCTGGACGATCTGGCTCGCCGTGCGGGTCGAGAAGGCATTGCCGCCGCTCGACAGATAGGCGCCGGTCACGGCTTTCGCGATCGCGCCGCCCTCGGCGGGAAAGGTCACATTTTGCGCGTCGATATTCACGCCATTGGGAGCGGGCGCGGTCGTCGCGGTCGCGCGCGCTCCATTCATGCGAAACACGCCAAGCACATTGCCGACGCGATCGGTCACCGCAATCACCGACGGCAGTCCGCGCGCCTGTGCCTCGGAAATCGCCTGCGCGAGCACGCGTTCGACGTCGGCCGTCGTCAATGCTTCGGCGGCGGGCGGCGTGTAGACCGTCGTCGGCGTGGGCGTCGGGGTGGGTGTCGGCGTCGGGGTCGGCGTGCCGCCGCCGCCTCCTCCGCCACCGCCGCAGGAGGTGAGGAGAAGCGCGCCCATCGCAGCTACGGCGGCCGAACGGAAGAGATGGGTCTTGCTTTGCATGATCTTATCGCAGCGCCCGGATCGCGCTGACCGCGCTGCCAAATGACGCCTGAAATTCGGTCGGCTTATAGGCATTAGGGTCCTTCACCGCGGCATAGGCGCGGTCGATATCGCCGCGAATGCCCGCCGCCGCACCGACGGTGACACGCCCCGACGACACCATGGCGTTGAGCAAAGTATCGACGCCCATCACCGCCTGCTGCGACCCCGAATAATCGGTGTATCGATCGTTGATCGCCTTCGCCGAAATCGCATCGACCATCGCAAAGGCGTCGGCGCCCGAGAAGCTCCGCGACGCAAAGGCGCTTTTGAGCGAAGCGACCGTCTGCGACAGCTGCGCCGCCGCCGCGACCGCGCTGGCCCGGTCGGTCGCCATCGCCTTGTGGAACGCCGCGGTGCGCACCGCGAGTTGATCGGCAAGCGCCGGCGCCGCGAGCCGCGCCGCGGCGGCGAGCATGATCAGATTCTCGTCATTATAGGGCGGCATCCCTTCGGGGATCGAGCGCCCGGGGTTGTTCACGCTGGTCTTGACCGGCTTCGCCTGATCGAAAATGCGGCGGTGGCAGCTATGGCAATCGAGGAAGTAGAATTCGGGGAACATCCCCTCGGTCCCGCGCTTCGTCTGGAACAGCGCCAGGCTGCGTTCGAGCGCGGTTGCCTGTCCGACCGCCCACATCTGGACATGATCGGTGCGCCGGTTCGCTGCCCCGAATTTGCGCCAGCCATAATCCGCATCTTCCTGATGATGCGCCTGGAGCGACGAGAAAAGATCGAGTTCGAACGCGATGCGCGGATGCCCAGCCGCCATGATGCGGTGGGTGACGAACTGGCCGTCCGCGGCCGAACCGAAGTGGCAATCAACGCAGACGCCTGCGCGCACGACCGGGTCCTCGAGCTTCTTCAAACCAGCCGACAGGTTCGCAAGATGCTTGTCGCGCATTTCGCGGTCGGGATCGGCGTTGGTTCCGACCCCCGCATAATGGCTGGCGAGCCATCCGCCCGCCGGGCCATGGCAGGATTCGCACCCGACGCCATCCTCGGCCGGGACGGCGCGCGCGACGCCCGCCGTGCTGTGGCAACCGAGGCACATTTGCGCCTTCGCCGGGTCGCCGATGCCGAGGTTGCGCGCAATGAACTGGCTACGATTATTGCTCAGCACCGCCCAAGCGCGGCTGTGCGCGCCACCGGCGGTCGAGGGTTCCTGCCATTTCATCAGCTCGTCCTGGCGAACGACGGTGCCGTCGCCTTCCATCCGGCCGTGACAGGTCGAGCCCGCGCAGGAGGCAACGCCGGTATAGCGCGCACCGCTTTCGCCCTGCGATTGCGCGGGGGGTGCGAACACGAACGCCGCGATGGCGAGCAACATCAAGCCCAAGGCGGCAAAAGCCGCCCAAGCCCGATCGCCGCGCTCCTTCCCAGCGTGCGTGGTCATCGCAGTACCCCTTTTCCCCAGCCCGGCGCCTTTACGCCTGATGCTGATATTTACACCACCCCAAAAGCCAGCATGGCGTCGGCGACTTTCTTGAAGCCCGCAATATTTGCGCCCTTCACATAGTCGATATAGCCGCCGCCGCGGTCACCATAGGTCAGGCAGCTTTTATGGATGCCGTCCATGATGTCCTTGAGCATCTGTTGCAGCTCGGGTTCGCTCCAGGCGCGGCGGCCGCTGTTCTGGCTCATTTCGAGCCCCGACACCGCAACACCGCCCGCATTGGCGGCCTTGCCCGGTGCAAACATGATCTTCGCATCCTTGAACACATGCACGCCTTCGAGGTTGGTCGGCATGTTGGCGCCTTCGCTGACCGCGATGCAGCCATTTGCGACAAGCGCCTTGGCGTCGTCGCCGAGCAGCTCATTCTGCGTCGCGCACGGCAGCGCGACATCGCATTTGACGCCCCATGGGGTCTTGCCCGCCGTGAAGCTCGCGCCCTTGAACTCGTCGCAATATTCCTCGATCCGGCCGCGGCGATGCGTCTTGTGCGCTTTCACCCAGTCGATCTTTTCCTGCGTGATGCCGTCGGGATCGTGAATGAAGCCGCCCGAATCGGACAGAGTCAGCACCTTGCCGCCGAGCTGGACGATCTTTTCCGCCGCGTGCGTCGCGACATTGCCCGAACCGGAGATCACCGCGGTCTTGCCGACCAGATCCTGCCCTTTCGCCGCGAGCATGTTCGCGAGGAAATAGACTGCGCCATAGCCCGTCGCCTCGGTGCGGATCAGCGAGCCGCCCCATTCGAGCCCCTTGCCGGTGAGCACGCCGGTGAATTCGTTGGTGATCCGCTTATACTGGCCGAACATGAAGCCGATTTCGCGGCCGCCCACGCCGATGTCGCCCGCAGGCACGTCGATGTCGGCGCCGATGTGGCGATAGAGCTCGGTCATGAAGCTTTGGCAGAAGCGCATGATCTCGCGCACGCTCTTGCCCTTCGGATTGAAGTTCGATCCGCCCTTGCCGCCGCCCATCGGCAGCCCGGTCAGAGCATTTTTGAACGTCTGTTCGAATGCCAGAAATTTGAGCACGCTTTCTGTGACGCTCGGATGAAAGCGAATCCCGCCCTTGTACGGGCCGATGGCATTGTTGTTCTGGACGCGCCAACCGCGCTGAACGCGGATATTGCCATTATCATCTTCCCAGCAGACGCGGAAAGACACGACCCGGTCGGGTTCGGCAATACGCCGCAGGATTTGCTGTGCGTGATATTCTTCCTTGTCGGCAATGAAATCGAAGATGTCCTCGGACACCTCCTGCACCGCCTGGACGAACTCGGGTTGCCCCGGGTTACGTTTTTTCACGCCTTCCATGAACGTCGAAAAATCGACGTGATCCGAAACTGCCATGCACCCCTCCCCTGTATGACTGGGAAAGCCGGTGCGACCCCTGACGATTTTATCGTTGACCGACCTTGTATGCCAAAGGCTACACCATCGCCAAGCAAAGGCAATATGACAGCGCGCACACTCCGTATTTTTTCGCGGCGCGCACAAAAGGGACAAAAATGAGCGACAGCAAGGGCATGACAGGCGCAAACCGGACAATCCTGATCGCTGCATTCATATTGCTGGCGACCGCCATCGGCTATGCAATTTGGCGCGATAATGGAGCCGCAAACCCCGATCCCGTGATCGAGAGCGGGGCCGCGCCATCCGACCAGATCGCCGAATTGGAAGCGCGGACGAAACGCGAACCGAACAGCGCCGAGGCATGGACAGCGCTTGGCGCGGCGAAATTCGATATGAGCGATTTCTCCGGTGCCGCCGCCGCCTATGAAAAAGCCGTTGCCTTGTCAGCCGAATCGGCAGGCCTGTGGTCGGCGTTGGGCGAAGCGCGCGTGATGGGAAGCGACAGCGACCCGATGCCTGCCACCGCGCTCGAAGCCTTCAAAAAGGCAATTGCGCTCGATGCAAAAGACCCGCGCGCACGCTATTTCCTTGCTGTGAAGAAGGATATCGGCGGCGATCACAAAGGCGCGATCGACGACTGGTTCGCGCTGCTCGCCGACACGCCACAGGGCGCACCGTGGGAGGCCGACCTCCGCCGCACGATCGAACAGGTCGGGCAAATCCACAAGATCGACGTCGCGGCGCGGCTTGCAAGCACCCAGGCTAGGCCGCTGACCGCTAATGAAATGCCGGTGGCGGCGCGAGCGATTCCGGGCCCCAGCCGCGCCGACATGGAAGCCGCGTCACAGCTACCCAAAGGCCAACAGGACCAGATGATCGAAGGAATGGTGAGCGGGCTCGAAGCCAAGCTGAAAGCCAATCCGGCCGACGTCGACCGCTGGATCATGCTGATGCGCAGCCGCATGACACTGGGCGAGACGGCGAAGGCGGCACAGGCGCTGAAGGACGGGATTGCGGCGAACCCTGCGGCGGCGGGACGCTTGAAAGCGCAGGCACAGATGCTCGGCGTACCGGGAGCTTAAAAAACCGGATTGGCGGGCGGTTTCGAAAGCCATAGACTGCCCGTGCTGCGGGGGGCGCAAAAACATAAGGTCGCCGCGGCCCAATGCCGCGAGACGCTTTCGGACGTATTTGCCCGGGACAGTTGTCCACTCTGTATCGGGCCTCGTGGTTTCCACCTGCCGACTGATGCACGAGACGGTCACGCCTCGCACATCAGCCTTATACGGTCAGCTCGCCATCAGAGCGGCATTGCCGCCCGCCGCGGTAATGTCGGTCGAAATCGACTTTTCTTCGGCAAAACGGTGCAGATAGTGCGGGCCGCCAGCCTTGGGGCCGGTGCCCGACAGACCGCGCCCGCCAAAAGGTTGCGAGCCGACGATCGCCCCAATCTGGTTCCGGTTGACGTAAACATTGCCGACCTGCGCGCGCGCCGCAATATGCGCGGCGACGCCGTCAATGCGCGTGTGAACGCCAAGCGTTAGCCCGTAACCCGACGCGTTGATCGCGTCGATGAGCGCGTCGAGTTCGCCACCCTTCCATGTAGCGACGTGGAGCACGGGGCCGAAAATCTCGCGCTTCAGGTCAGTGACATGGTTGAGGCGGATCGCCACCGGTGGCACGAAATGACCGTCGTCGGGCAGGTTCGTGCGGCCCGCCTCGGCAATCACGCGGCCCGCAGCCCGTGCTTCGGCGACATAGGCAGCGATATTCGCCTGCGCCTCGTCGTCGATAATCGGCCCCACGTCGGTGGCGAGGATCGAAGGATCGCCAATATTGAGTTCGGCCATCGCACCCGCGACCATTTCGACCATTGTGTCGGCGACATCTTCCTGCACGCAAAGGAGGCGCAGCGCCGAACAGCGCTGCCCCGCCGACTGGAAGGCGCTGGCGACGGCATCGCGTGCGACCTGTTCGGGGAGCGCGGTCGAATCGACGATCATCGCGTTCGCTCCGCCGGTTTCAGCGATCAACGTCGCGATCGGACCGTCCCGCCCAGCGAGGCTGCGGTTGATCATCCGCGCGACCTCGGTCGAGCCGGTGAAGGCGACACCGATGATGTCGTTGTTGCTCGTCAGCGCCGCGCCGACGGTTTCGCCGCGGCCGGGGAGGTAATGAAGCACATCACCGGGAATGCCAGCTTCGAGCAGGAGTTCGACCGCGGCGTGCGCGATCAGCGGCGTCTGTTCGGCGGGTTTCGCGAGCACGCTATTGCCCGCAGCTAGCGCCGCGGACACCTGACCCAAAAAGATGGCGAGCGGGAAGTTCCAGGGACTGATGCATACGAACACGCCCTTGCCCTCAAGCATCAGCTCATTGCGCTCGCCCGTCGGGCCGGGAAGCGCGACGGGGTAAGTGAAATCGGTACGCGCCTGCGCGGCATAATAGCGAAGGAAATCGACCGCTTCGCGTACTTCGGCAACCGCGTCGACGAGCGTCTTCCCCGCCTCGTCGATCGCGAGGCCAAGGAAAAGCGCGTCATTTTCTTCCAGCAAATCAGCCGCGCGTTCGAGCCGTTCGGCGCGGAAAGCGCCACCGGCCAGGCTCCAATCGCCCTGCGCCTTGCTAGCCGCCGCGACGGCATCGGCGACCGCCGCCGCATCGGCTTCGATCACCTGACCGACGACGGCACCCGTTGCAGGGTTGCGTACGGGTTCGGCTTTGCCCTTTTGCGGAACGCCCCCGACAATCGGCGCCGCGACGAGGTCGCTCCGCCGTGCCGCGCCGATCGCCGAAACCAGTGCTTCAGGCACGCCGGGTTCGCCGAGGTCATAGCCTCGCGAATTGCGGCGAATGGGATCGAAGAGACCAAGGCCCGTCGCAATATTCGAGGTCGCCGCGCTCGCGACGCTGCGCGGATCGACTGCAAGCTGTTCAGCAGTGACGCCGGGATCGGAAAATTGATGGACGAAGCTCGAGTTCGCGCCATTTTCGAGCAGGCGGCGGACGAGATAGGCGAGCAGGTCACGGTGCGTGCCGACCGGCGCGTAAACGCGCACGGGGCGCGGCGGCGGGAAGAGCGCTACGAGCGCGTCATGCGCACCCTCGCCCATACCGTGCAGCCGCTGCAACTCGTAATCGGCGCCCGCGAACAATTCGGACACGAAGGCGAGTGTCATCGCATTATGGCTCGCGAAGGCAGGATAGATGCAATCCTGGCAATCACGCAGAAGCTGCGCGCAGCGCATATAGTTGAGGTCTGTGTGAAGCTTTGCCGTAAACACAGGGAAATCGCCAAGGCCGAGCGTCTGCGCGCGCTTGATCTCCGTATCCCAATAAGCGCCCTTGACGAGGCGCATCGACAGCTTGACCCCGCGCGTCCGCGCGCGGTTCGCAAGCCAGTCGATCACCGCCGGCGCGCGCTTCTGATACGCCTGGATCACGATGCCGAGACCGGTCCAGTCGTCGGCAATTCCAGCGTCGATCAGCGCCGCGAACACGTCCATATGCGGTTCCAGCCGGTCGCTTTCCTCGGCATCGATCATCAGCGGTATGTTTACCGCGCGGGCCGCCTTGGCGAGTTCGATGACATTGGGGATCAGTTCGTCCTGCACGCGGGCCGCCTGCAGATATTCATAGCGCGGGTGGAGCGCCGACAGCTTGATCGAAATGCCGTGGTTCGCGTGCGGGTCGCCCGGCTTCGCAGCCTTGCCGATGCGCGCGATGGCATTGGCATAGCTGTCATAATAGCGCCGCGCATCTTCTGCGGTCCGCGCGGCTTCACCAAGCATGTCGAAGCTCGCGAGTTCGGATTTTTCCTTGTCGGCGCGTTTGACCGCCGCGTCGATCGTCTCGCCCATCACGAATTGCTGGCCCAGCATCTTCATCGCCGCGAGTGCCGCTTGGCGAATCACCGGTTCACCTGAGCGCCTGATCATCGATTTGATCAAGGTGAGTGGGTTCGCCTTGCTGCCCATCGCGTCAAGCATCAGCGTTGCAGAGCCGAGCGACAGCCCGCGCGACGACAGCGCGACGATCAGCGGGCTGTCCTCATCCTCGCCATCCTTCCAATGGCGTCCGGCAATCTTGTCGCGAATAAGCGCATTGGCGGTCGCATTGTCGGGCACGCGCAGCAGCGCTTCGGCGAGGCACATCAGCACGACGCCTTCCTCGGTCGACAGGCGGTAGCGATTCATCAACTGCGCGACGAGCGTCTCGCGCTCGCCCTCTGCCTTCGCCTTGCGGATCAGTTCGAGCCCGCGACGCGTCACGGCGTCGACGCTGGCCGAAGAGGTGGCGAGAGCGTTGCGCAGTTCGGCGACGATGTCAGATTCACTGCGGCGAGCGAGGGCGCGGATGGGGGCGCGATCAGGGCTTTGGGTCATGGCGCCCGATACCATATCGCTGCAAGTCGATCCGACTTGTTTCGGCGTGTTTCATATATGAATTGACCAAGTTTTGGATCAATCCTAGTTCGTATGCATGAAAAATGCCTCATCGACAGTCGAATTGGATGAATTCGATCGCAAGATTCTCGCGATTCTCGGCCGCGACGGACGGATCACCTTTACCGAGCTGGCATTGCAGGTCGGATTGTCGAAGACTCCGTGCCAGCAACGGGTGAAACGCCTCGTCGACAGCGGGCTGATCGTCGGCTTTCGTGCAATCGTCGATCCCGCCAAGGTCGGCCTCGACCATGTGGCTTTCGCCGAGGTGAAGCTCTCGGATACGCGAGAGGAAGCGCTCAAGCAATTCAACACCGCAGTCCGGCAGATTCCTGAGGTCGAGGAATGCCATATGATCGCAAGCAGCTTCGACTATCTGCTCAAGGTCCGCACCCCGGACATCCGTCGCTATCGCATCGTGTTGGGCGAAAAGATTTCGAGCCTGCCGCATGTCGCGAACACATCCACCTTCGTCGCGATGGAAACAATCTGCGAATCGGCCCGCTAATGCCAAGAGATTGACCGCCGCGCGCGGCTGTGCCAATCGCGCAGGCCATGCGGGTGTAGCTCAATGGTAGAGCAGAAGCTTCCCAAGCTTACGACGAGGGTTCGATTCCCTTCACCCGCTCCAGCTTTCGTAGCGCTTTGCCACGCTAAATTGCGATCCGCGAAAGCCCGGCCGACCTTGCACAGCGAGGATCGACTGTATGGCTTTGCCACGACGGACCGTTGGATTTATGCCCTCGCCACCGAGACCGACTGGCTAACGAACGCAATATCGCGATAAGCCGTCAGGAAGGATATGTCGGCTGCATCGCGACCGACGCAGATGCGCGCCATCTCCGACGCACTCGCCATGCCTGTCGCATCGACCAGGTGCCAATCGCCGTCCAGATAGACCTCGGCGACGGCGTGAAAATCCTGCGGCGAAACGCGAAGTGCATAAGCGCTGGCCATCCGCGCCGGAATATGCGCGGCGCGGGCGAGTGCGATCATCACATGCGCATAGTCGCGGCACACCCCGCGGCGCTCGACGAAGCTGTCGAGGGCGCCGGTCTCCGAAGTGCTGGAACCCGAAACATAGGTGAAGCGGCTTTCGATCCAGTCCCGCATTCGGCCGATCTTCGCCCCGCCCTCATGATCGCCGAAGCGGCGCTCAACAAAGGCGTGGAACTTGTTCGACGGGCAGTAGCGCGATTCGTTGAGATAGGGGATCGCCTCGGCCGGTAGACGGTGGAGCGGCACCGCGGCGAGCGAGCGAAAGTCGGTGTCGGGCCGGTCGATCTCCACCCGCGCGCGATATTCGGCGCGGAGGCTTCCCTCGGCGCGCAGCCAGATCGGCTCGCAAATGCCATCCGCCGCGGGAACGCGCGCGATAAATTCGGGCGTGCCAACGTCGAGCGAGGCGTCGAGGATGCGCTGGCCATGGCCATTCGCCGCCTCGATCTGCAGCATCAGATCGACGGGTTCGGACAGCCGATAATTTAGGGAGGCGGAAATTTCGAGTTTCATCTATCGGCAACGCATGACGGAGGGTTCGGTGGCGCTAGGGACAGCAGAAAGAAAGAGCAAGTGACGCCGGCGCGGACCATCCCGTTCATTGTCGTGACAATCTTCATGGACGCGGTCGGCTTCGGCATCATCATGCCGGTGCTGCCGCAGCTCGTGATGGAGGTCGGCCGGATCGACCTGCCACACGCGATCGAGGTCGGCGCGTGGATCGGGCTCGTCATGGCGGTTGCGACCTTCCTTGCCTCGCCGGTACTCGGCAATCTGTCGGACCATTTCGGGCGGCGGCGCGTGCTGCTGCTCGCGCTCGGTGGGCTCGCGGTCGACTATGCGCTGCTGACGATCGTCGAGACATTGCCATGGCTGTTCATCGCGCGCGCCTTGTCGGGCATCTTCGGCGGCAGCTATGCGGCAGCGCAGGCCGCGATCGCCGATATCACCAAGCCGGAAGAACGCGCGCGCAACTTTGGCTTCGTCGGCGCCGCGTTCGGCGTCGGCTTTGTCGCAGGCCCCGCTATCGGAGGGTTCCTTGGCGAGATCAGCCCTCGCGCGCCCTTTGTCGCCGCCGCGATCCTTGCGGCCGCCAATATGCTCTATGGCTATTTCATCTTCCCCGAAACGCTGTCGCCCGAGCGGCGCCGCCGCTTCGACTGGCGTCGCGCCAATCCGCTCGGCGCATGGAAAACGATGCGCACGCTGCCCGGCATGGACGGCGTCGCGGGGGTGCTCGTGCTGTGGCAGATCGCAAGCCTTGTCTATCCGATGACGTGGAGCTTTTATTGCATCGCGCAGCTCGGCTGGACGCCGGGGATGATCGGCGCGAGCCTTGCCGCGGTCGGCGTAATGATCGCGCTGGGGCAGGTTTTCGTCGTTGGCCCCGCGGTTGCGCGCTTCGGTGAGCGCGACGCCGCGACGCTCGGGATTCTCGTCGCGGTTGCGGTTTATGTCGGTTACGCCTTCACGACCTCGACCATCGGCGCCTTTTTGCTGCTGATCCCCGTCGCCCTGCAGGCGCCGGTGCAGCCGTCGCTGATGGCGATGATGTCGCGCCGCGCGACGGCGGAGACGCAGGGCGAGGTGCAGGGGATTTCGGCGATGGCGATGGGGCTCGGCCAGCTGTTCGCACCCCTGCTGCTCACCGGCACAATGGCCTATTTTACCGCCGACGGCGCGCCGGTGCATTTCCCGGGCGCGGCATTCGTCGTTGCGGCGATCTTTGGCCTGCTCGCCATCCTGATGCTCCGCCGCCTGCCGCGCGCGACGCGGACGAGCGAAGATGAGGCGGCCGATCAGATACCGCCGTCGGTCACGGCATAGCCGAGCGCCTCGAAACCTGTCGCCAGCATCGCAACGCACGCCGCCACTTGCGTCGCATCGGTCGAGCGGATGACGAAATTCGCGCCGGTCTTGCCTTCGCGGAAGAAGGGATAGCTGCCGATCGCAACGCCGGGATAATCCTTTTCCCCCTGCCGCAGCAGGTCGGCGATTTCGCTTTCGGGCGCCCACGCCCCGATCGTATGCGCAATCAGCGGCGCGCCGCCCTCAAGCTCACCAGTCAACGCGTCGAGCATGCCCGCGGTGATGTGCGGCACCCCCGCCATCACGAACAGATTGCCGATGCGGATGCCGGGCGCGCCCGACATGCGGTTGGGGATCAGATCGGCGCCGTCGGGCACGCGCGCCATGCGCAGGCGCGCCTCGGTCAGTTCGGCACCACGCGCGGTATAATATCGCTCGAGGATCGCGCGCGCCGCCGGATGGATCATAACGCCGACGCCGAGCGCCTTCGCCACCGCGTCGACGGTAATGTCGTCGTGCGTTGGACCGATGCCGCCGGTGGTAAAGACATAGTCATAGCGCGCCCGAATCGCGTTCAGCGCATCGACGATCTCGTCCTCGACATCGGGGACGATGCGCACTTCGCGCAGGCGGATCCCCTGCACTTCGAGCCAGGTCGCGATCTGCGACACATTCTTGTCCTGCGTGCGGCCCGAGAGAATCTCGTCGCCGATCACCAGCACGGCGGCGGTCCATATGCGTTCGTCGCTCATGCCTTTGCCTTAACCCGGAACGATGACAAAACAAGCCCGATGGATCATCGCAATCGTTCCTGATATGTTCCACCCGAATCACGCTGATATGGGAGAAGCGCAATGGCCGACGAACTGATTTTCTTCACCAACCCGATGTCGCGCGGGCAGATCGTCCGCTGGATGCTCGAAGAGGTCGGGGCGCCATATGAACAGCGTATTCTCGATTATGGCACGACGATGAAGGACTCAGAATATCTGGCGGTCAATCCGATGGGCAAGGTTCCCGCGATCGTTCATGACGGCAAGGCCGTGACCGAATGCGCTGCGATCTGCGCTTATCTGGCCGATGCCTTCCCCAAAGCCGGCCTTGCTCCCGATGTCGCCGACCGCGCCGATTATTATCGCTGGCTGTTTTTCACCTCGGGCCCCGTCGAGCAGGCGATCACCGCCAAGCATTTCGGGGTCGAGCCCGACACAGAGCAGCAGCGCATGGCGGGCTTCGGCTCGCTTCCCGCCGCGCTCGATGCACTCGAAAGCGCCGTCGCGGGCAAAGCCTTTGTTGCGGGAGATCGCTTCAGCGCCGCCGATGTCTATGTGGGCAGCCAGATCGACTGGGGCCTGCAATTCGGCACCATTCCGTCGCGTCCGGCGTTCGAGGCCTATGTCGCGCCGCTTCGGACACGCGCTGCGTACAAACGTGCGAAGGAGATCGACAACGGCCTGATTGCCGAAATGCAGGGAGCTGGCACCGCCGGATAGGACTGCAAAAGCCATCGTCTCTGAGGGGCTGTTTTGGGGTGGGGAGCTGTGTCATTGCCCTCTTTGGACATCGCCCGGCTGGATCCGGATCGGATCGGCGCAAGGGCGGCGCAATATTCCAAAGTTCAGGAAAGTTCAGCCCTGTGAGCGCCCCGATTTGCAAGTGGCGGCGTGCAGGATGTGCGCGGCACGTCCTATCATGGTCGTAACCGTAAGCCGGGCCGCGACCGCTTTTTGTTCACCGAATGAAAGAGCCGGATGAAGGCTGGCACGGCCGGATAATGTAGGAAAGACCTTTTTTTTGAAGGCGATGTCTGTTTTGGGGTGCACATCCTTATCTAAAGCTCCCGCTCGTTACCCACCGTTCGTCATCCCGGGCTTGACCCGGGATCCCGCTTTTTGACGCGCTCACTGGCTTCGACTTCAAGCGGGACCCCGGATCAAGTCCGGGGTGACGAGGATATATAGGGCAGCTCCCGGTTGCTTCCGGCCATTCCATCCTCATTGACCGTGAACGGCGGATATGGGGTGGAGAGCGGACATGTCGGTGGGCGACGGCGAAGCCCGGCAGCGGACCTAAAATTAGCGGTCCTCCTTGTGCCGGGAGTGATAGCGAAGACGCTTCATCTCGTCCTTTCGATTGGATTTGAACCAGATTGTCCGTTGATCAGGTGTCATTTCTGCGGGCATCGTCCAAGAGCAAGCCTCAAATATTTCATCAGCCATTCGACCAGCTTCCGAATTCGACAACGGCTTTTTCGCCCGAAACAGTTGCTTCGTTGCTTCGGCTCCCGTGCATTGCGAGAAATCGACAACCCAAGGTAGCGGCGTAGTTGCGTTAGCAACAAGCGGAAGGATTGCGACCACTGCGGCGAAAGAGTTTGAAACCCAGTTCATAGCCATCTTATCGGACGATCGACGGCATTTCGGCAAGCCTTGGAATGCCCCAATAGCAGCAATCGGTCGTTTGCCGCCCTTGGATCCGGATCGGGAGCGAGTGTTGGAAACGACGCGGAATCTAGGCTTTCAGGTCGGTGACGAACCCGCGCCAAATCAGCGCCAAGTTCAAAAATGTAAATCCACCAAGAACTGCAGGCCAGTTGCCCCCGAAACCTCCGTCAGCCCATTGCAGGCCTAGGCCTATCAGGATGCTTACGTAAGCAATCCCAAACAATATCTGTTCCGCTGTCGACAGATTCATCGCCGGCCTCCTTAGCGGGGACCATTATGCATAAGTTCGATGTCTGCAATCGGTCGTTTCCGGACTTCGACATCCCGGGCTTGACCCGGGATCCCGCCTTTTGAGGCGCCCACTGGCTTCGACCTCAAGCGGGACCCCGGATCAAGTCCGGGGTGACGACGAAAGATAGGTCGGCTTCCGGCCGTTTGCTGCCGTTACGACCACAACCTACAGGGCTCCTCAGCCCAAAAAAAGAGCCCGGCGAACGCTTCGCCGGGCTCTCTCGGTTCGTGTCTGTCCGACCGCTTAGTCGCGGCTGCCCAGCAGGTTGAGCAGGAAGGTGAACATGTTGACGAAGTCGAGATAGAGCGTCAGCGCGCCCATGATCACCGACTTGCCGACAAAGTCGGTCCCGCGGACATAGAAATACATGCTCTTGATCTTCTGCGTGTCATAGGCGGTGAGGCCCGCGAACAGCAGCACGCCGATCACGCTGATCGCGAGGCTGAGCGCGCTCGACTGCACGAACAGGTTGATCAGCATCGCGACGAGGATGCCCACGACGCCCATGATCAGAAAGGTGCCGAAGCCCGACAGATCCTTCTTGGTGGTGTAGCCATAGAGGCTGAGGCCAAGGAAGGCTGCCGCGGTCGCGAAGAAGGTCGTTGCGATCGACGATGCCGTAAAGGCGAGGAAGATCGTCGACATCGACAGACCCATCACCGCCGCATAGACCCAGAACAGCGCCTGTGCGGCACCGGTCGAGAGCTTGTTGATGCCGAAGCTCAACACCAGCACGAAGGCCAGCGGTGCGAGCGCCACCACCCACATCAGGGGGCTGCCGATCAGCGAGGCGGTAAAGCCGCTGTTATACGCCAGCATCGCGACGATGCCGGTGAGCAGCACGCCCGAGCCCATATAGTTGTATACCGACAGCATGTACGACCGCAGGCCGGCATCGACGGCCTGGTCCATTGCGTTCGCGCCGGCGCCAAAACCGGAAGCCGCCATATTGGGGTCGTTCCAATTCGCCATTTTTCATCTCCATAACCGGCCAGCCCATACCGGCCGTGGATAGTAATATCGGGGGTTTGCCCTCTTGTTTCAAGCGAAACCGGACATCAGCAATATTCCAGCAATATATTAGCTTGTCTGGAAGTTGGGGATCGCGGTTCCTGTCGGCACCGCTATGCTGTCAGCCATGTCCAAGCACCGCCTGTTCGTCGCGTTGCGGCCGCCGCGCGCGATCCGCGACATATTGATCGCCGCGATGCACGGCATAGCCGGCGCACGGTGGCAGGATGACGAGCAGCTCCACCTGACGCTACGCTTCATCGGCGAGGTCGATCACCATCAGGCCGAGGATATAGCGGCGGCGCTCGGCGGGCTTTACGCGCCCACGGTCACAGTGCGGATCGCGGGTGTCGACCTGTTCGAACGGCAGGGGCGGCCGCACATGGTGTGGGCGGGAGTGGAACCGCACGAAGCGCTTGCGGCGCTGCACCGCAAGGTCGACCAATTGCTCGCGCGCGTCGGCGTGGCGCCTGAAACGCGGACATTCATGCCGCATGTCACACTCGCCCGGCTCAATCGCGGATCGGGCCCGGTTGCGCCGTTCCTGGCGCTGAACAGCGATCTTGTGAGCGCGGACTTCGCTTTCGACCATGTCACGCTCTACGAAAGCGAGCTTGGCCATGGCGGGTCGCGGTACCACCCCGTCGCGCGTTATCCGCTGGGCAGCGAGAATTCGGCGACAAGCGCGGCCGCGACGGCGTCGACGTCGTCCCAAGTCGTGGCAAAGCCGTCGTCCGCGCCATAATAGGGATCGGTGACGCCCTGTCCGCCGCGGCCGGGGAGCAGATCGAGCATCAGCCGGAGATCTGCGGTCGCGTCGGCCGGGCGGATTGCGAGAGCGTCGCGCAAATTGCTCTTGTCGGCGGCGAGTATCAGGTCGAAGCGGTAAAAATCTTCGCGTGACAATTGGCGTGCGCGCAGGCCCGATATGTCGATGCCGCGGCGACGGGCTTCAGCCTGCGCGCGGCGGTCGGGCGCACGACCGACATGCCAATCGCCGGTTCCCGCCGAATCGAGCGTCGCGTCGATGCCGGCGCGTGCGAAGGCGGCGCGAGCCGCGCCTTCGGCAAGCGGCGAACGGCAGATATTGCCGAGGCAGAGGAAAAGGATGGCGGGCCTCGCAATTTCTCCATTGCCTCGCATATCGATATGCCTCCCCATAAAGTTGAACCGACTTTCAACTTGCGCCTGTGCCCGGCTCTGCTAGCCATGCTGCATAACAGATAGAGGGTCAGGGAGAGGGTTGCCAGATGGCCGAGACCGCCAGCGAGAATGTCACGTCCGGTGCGCCGGTTCCGGCCGAACCGAAAGCCACCGGATATAGCTGGTACGTGCTGTCGGTACTCGTCGTCGTCTATATCCTCAATTTCATCGACCGGCAGATCATCAGCATCCTGGCCGTCGACATCAAGGCCGACCTTGGCCTCTCCGATGGCGACATGGGCTTCCTCGGCGGGGCCGCCTTCGCGGTCTTTTATGCGCTCTTCGGAATCCCCCTGGGCCGCCTCGCCGACAATTGGAACCGCGTCCGCCTGCTGTCGATCGGGCTGACATTGTGGTCGGCGATGACCGCGGCATCGGGTTTTGCCTATAATCAGGTCAGCCTGACCCTCGCGCGGATGGGGGTCGGCGTCGGCGAGGCGACCGCCAGCCCGACCGCCTATTCGCTGATCTCCGACTATTTTCCCAAGCGACAGAAGGCTACGGCGCTCGCGATCTATTCGTCAGGCCTCTACCTCGGCGGCGGGGTGTCGTTGTTCATCGGCGCGCTAATCGTCGAGGCATGGAACCGGAATTATCCTGCGGGCGGTCCGATGGGGCTCGTTGGCTGGCAGGCGGCATTTCTTGCCGTCGGCGTCCCCGGACTGCTCCTCGCGCTTTGGGTTGCCAGCCTTCGCGAACCGGTGCGCGGCGCGATGGACGGCGTCGCAAGCCCCGGCTGCCCGACCCCCTTTCGCGAGTTCGGCAAGGATCTGTCGATGATCGTCCCGCCGCTGACGCTGTGGGGTGCGGCAAAGCGCGGTCCCGCGGCGCTCGCAATCAACATCGGCTTTGCCGTCGCAATCGCCGCCTTCGCCTGGTGGATGATCCGCCTGACGGGCAATTTCCCCCAATGGTCGGCGGTAGCGCTTGGCTATTATGCGGTCTTTTCGTGGGCGAGCGCGCTTCGTGCCCACGACCCGGCGACTTTCCGGCTGATCTGGGGCACGCCCGCCTTCATCTGCACGACATTGGGCTATGGCCTCGTCAGTCTCGCCGCCTATGCGATCGCCTTCTGGTCGGCGCCCTATGCCGAAATCGTGCTGGGATTGCCCAAGCAGGAACTCGCCTTCATTCTCGGCGCGAACGGCGCGGTCGCGGGTTTCGTCGGGGTGATCCTGGGCGGCCGCCTCGCCGATCATCTGCGCGCGAAAAATCCGGCGGGTCGCATCCTGATGATCATCTTTGGCGTCGTCGCGCCGATCATTCCGATCTGGATCGGCTACACGACCGAAAATTCGACGCTTTTCTATGTCATGAATTTCCTTGCCGGCATGTTTGGTGCCGCCGCACTCGGCGCAGCCGCGGCGACGACGCAGGACCTCGTCCTGCCGCGAATGCGCGGCACGGCGACCGCGGCCTTCTTTTTGGGCACCACGCTCGTCGGCCTGTCGTTCGGCCCCTATATGGTCGGGCAGATCTCTGACCTGGCGGGAACGATCGTCGATGGCAAGCCGGTCGGCGACCTGCGCACCGGCATATTGTCGCTGATCGGGGTTGCGCCGATCGCGCTCGGCCTGCTGCTCTATGCCTATCGCGCGGTGCCCGGCGCCGAAGCGACGATCGCCGAACGCGCGGCGGGCGCCTGACCCTTCGGTCGCGACGCCCGCCAGACGAATCGATCGGGTCTTACGCTCCGCCACCCCCGCCTAAGCAGGAGCGGCTAAGGGGAAGCGCTTTTACTTCGCGGTCTCTTTGACGATCACACCGCACGCGACGCGGCCGCCGCTGTTGCCGCTGGGGTCTGTCTTGTAATCGTCAGGGCCGGCGTGGATCACAAAGGCCGCACCGTCGGCGTCGAGCAATCCGCCGTCGCCCTCAAACCGCGAACCGACCAGGCGCAGCGTCGCACGGCCGATCTGGTCGGGTTCGATGACAAGGTTGGGGAGGTCGCCATGATGCGCACCCATCGGATTGTCGCGGCCATGCTGGACGCCGGTCGGGTTCCAGTGCGGGCCCGCGCTGGCGAAATCGGGCGCGTTGCACTGGCCGACGGCATGGACGTGCATGCCATAGGTGCCAGGCGCAAAGCCGCGCGCAACGAGTTCGATGCGCAGCCCGGTCGTGTCGCGGTAGATGTCGGCACGGCCGCGGTCGGCGCCCTTATTGTCATAGAGCTGGGCATAGGCGTCGGCGGGGGGCAGCGTCGTCGTGGATTTCTTCCCCATTCCGGCGCAGCCGGCGAGCACGAGCGCCCCGATAACAACGGCCCCCTGGGCCATGATCTGTTTCCGGCGTGAACCCATCGTCATCTTGCTGCTGCTCCCTATCGCAAAGTCTGAATCAGAACGTCGCGGCAGCGCGTTTCGATCCCGGTCCGTCGACGATGCCCGCAATCGCCGTCAGTTCCAAGGGCATAAGTCGGCATCGACCATCATTCATTCGGCGAAGGGGGCGGATTCGATCGGGTCGGTTGCTCGCAAAAGATCGTGGCCGGTCAGACGATCCCACCATCCTTGCAAGGCCGTGTGGCGCGCAAGCGCGGCCCTTCCCTCCTCGACACGCACGAAATAGTCGATCATCGGCGCAAGGTGCCAATCGGCAAGCGTGATGTGCCGCCCGGACAGGATCGCGCCCTCCGCCGCGACTTTGTCGAGGAAAGATAGCACTGGCTTTGACGCTGCAAGACCCGCCTCGACCTCCGCCCGGTCGGATTTCTCGCCCACGAACGGGCGAAAGAAGCCGTGCGACGCCACCTGCCGAACCATCGGCCAATAGCCATAGGCGTCGAGAACCGCGACGAGCTGGTCCATCCGCGCAAGACCCGCAGCATCTTCGGGCTGAAGCGACGGTCCCGCGAAGGCGCGATCGACGTAACGCGTGATCGCCCCTGTCTCGAAGAGGCGAAACTCGCCATGGGTGAGCAAGGGGACTCGGCCGAAGGGGTGCAAATCGAGATAGGCGTCGGGCAGTTTATCGAACGGGTCGACCTCGACCATCTCATGCTCGACATTCTTGGATAGCAGCGCCAACCGGGCGGTCCGGCTGTAAACGCTGTATCGATAGCCATGAAGATGAACCCGGTCCGGCATCTGTCCCTCCGCGCTATCCTGTGTTGGCTAAAAGCTATTGGGCGGGAGGGCAATGGTGGCGGTGAATAGCCGCTTTTGGGTGGGGAGCTGTCATTGCTCTCTTGGACATGGCCCGGCTGGATCCGGATCGGAACGGCGCAAGGGCGGCGCAATATTCCAAAGTTCAGGAAAGTTCAGCCCTGTGAGCGCCCCGATTTGCAAGTCGCGGGGTGCTGGACGTGCGCGGCACGTCCGATCTTGGTCGTATCCGTAGGCCGGGCCCCGACCAGCTTTTTGTTCACCGAATGAAAGAGCCGGATGAAGGCTGGCACGGCCGGATAATGTAGGAAAGACCTTTTTGGAGGCGATGTCCGTTTTGGGGTGGGAAGCGGACATCCCATTTTCGTCATCCCGGGCTTGACCCGGGATCCCGCTTTTTGACGCATTCGCTGGCTTCGACTTCAAGCGGGACCCCGGGTCAAGCCCGGGGTGACAATATGGAGAGGTCCGCCCCGACCCTTCCCGTCATTCCATCCAGATTGGCAGTGAACGGCGGATATGGAGTGGTGAGCGGACGTTTGCTACTATGTTGTACCCCGGCGAAGGCCGGGGCCCAGGGCTCTGGAAAGCCGAGCTGTGCGGATTGCCGCCCTGGACCCCGGCCTTCGCCGGGGCACACATTGCCGTCGTTACTGTCCGGTCGTTTCTTCGCTCTCGTCATCCCGGGCTTGACCCGGGATCCCGCTTTTTGACGCGCTCACTGACTTCGACCTCAAGCGGGACCCCGGGTCAAGCCCGGGGTGACGAGGAGAGAATCTGGCAGCTTCCGGTCGACATCGGACATTTCGGTTCGATGCAGACCCGGCCTTCACAGTCGACGCCGCCAAAAAAAAGGGCCGCGAATTGCTTCGCGGCCCCATGTTTTTTGCCTGACGGCCCTGATCGAAGATCAGAAGACGCGGGCGTATTGCTCGTTACCGACGAAGCCCAGCTTGCCGACGCCGCTGCGCTTGATCACCGCCATGACATTGTCGACGACGATATAGCGTGCATAGGGGTCGGGCTGGACCTGCAGTTCGGGTTCGACCGGCAACGCCTTGGTCTGTTCCAGATACTGCGCCAGCTGAGCGAGGTCGACCGGCGAACCGTTCCAGGTGATCGTTCCCGCGGGATCGATCATCACCTTGTTCTTTTCGGGGTCGACGTTGCTCTGGCTGTCGGTCGGGACCGGCAGGTCGATCTTGACCGCGTGGGTCTGGACCGGGATGGTGATGATGAACATGATGAGGAGCACGAGCATGACGTCGATGAGCGGCGTCGTGTTCATGTCCATCATCGGTTCGTTTTCGTCCCGATCTCCAACTGCCATGGACATGCGATTATTCCTTCGTTCCTAAACGGAGCGCGCCCTTACAGGCGGCCCACCGTACCCGAACCAGGAGCCGGTTCCGAAATGAACCCGATCTTCTGGAAGCCGGCATATTGCATCGTGTAGATCACGCCACCGATGCACTGGTACGGCGTGTTAACGTCGCCGCGGATGTGCACTTCGGGGAAGTTTTCCTCGGTGATGTTCTGCGGACCGCCGATATCTTCGAGCAACTGCTCGAGCTTCTTCTGTCCACGTTCCAGCAGCTGCTTGGAATCCACCGGGGTCTGACCCCAATATACTTCACACGCCGTGCTCTCGGGGTTGGGCTCGCCGTCACCGTCGGTATCAGCCGAACGGATCGACAACAGCACATTCTCAGGCTTCGTCGTCGTCACCTCAAACGCCACGTCGGGCAGCTTCAGGTTCACCGTCTCCAACACCACGGGAACCGTGATGAGGAAGATGATGAGCAACACAAGCATGATGTCCACGAGCGGAGTCGTGTTGATTTCGGACATTGGGGCGTCTTCGCCGCCCTTGTCGCCTACACTCATCGCCATAGGATTAGCATCCTGTCACAAAATTTCTGTCACGGACATCGGGACGGCGTGCCTGGGCCCGCCTTCCCTGTCCAGCGGACCCCGCCTTGTCGCCGCGTGACGACAAAGGCGGGGATCCAGTAGACCCTATTAGGCCTTCTTCGGTGCCGCAGCCGGAGCAGCAGCCTTCGCCGGAGCGATCGAAGCCGGCTTCACCTGGCCGTTCGACATGA
Source organism: Sphingopyxis sp. C-1 (assembly GCF_001047015.1). NCBI lineage: Bacteria > Pseudomonadati > Pseudomonadota > Alphaproteobacteria > Sphingomonadales > Sphingopyxidaceae > Sphingopyxis > Sphingopyxis sp. C-1. Next base: position 15,660 of record NZ_BBRO01000001.1, on the reverse strand, counting down.
TCGAACCGAGAACGTCGTTCGAGAAGGTCGACAGACGGCGGGCGATCGCCTTGTTGCGGCTCTGGAGCCAGTTGAACGCGAGCACCGCGGGAACGGCCACGATCAGACCGATGGCGGTCATGATCAGAGCTTCACCGACCGGACCGGCGACGGTGTCGATCGATGCCTGACCCGACGCACCGATCTTCACGAGGGCGCGAAGAATACCGATAACGGTACCGAACAGACCGACGAACGGAGCGGTCGAACCGACGGTCGCGAGGAACGCGAGGCCCGAGTTCAGCTTCGAGTTGATGTGGTTCTGCGAACGCTCGAGCGTGCCGTGCATCCAGTCATGCGCTTCGACGGGGTCGGTCAGCTTGTTATGCTCTTCGTTGGCGCGCAGACCGTCTTCGACGACCTGACGATAGGCGCTGTTCTTTTCGAGCTTCGAAGCGCCATCGGCGAGCGTCGGGGCGCGCCAGAAGTTGGCGTCGACGGCCTTGCCCTGGTTCATCACCTTATTCTGTTCGAACAGCTTGGTGAACAGGATGTAGAGCGTGCCGACGAACATGATCAGCAGGACGAGGAAGGTGACCTGCGAGACGATGCCGCCTTCGCACAGTGCGGGAACGAGACCGTAGGGGCTCGCGCCTTCTTCCTTCACGCACATCGCGGCGGGCATCAGGCTGAGCCCCGCGTCGTGGGCCGGTGCAGCCGCAGCGGCGGCATTTGCGATCAGATTAAACATACTGGAAAATCCCTCTCAAAATATTCGATAAGTTTCGAAACACAGATCCGTCGCGCGATCAGCGCGGAATCTGCCAACGGATACGATTGCTGTAGGTGCCGCCCGTGGGGTTACCCGCGCGATCCTTGCCCGGATTGAACCGGCCACGGCGCTGGATAAGCTTGCAGGTTTCGGCATCGAGGTCGGCATGGCCGCTCGACGAGGTCACGTCACACGAAGTGATGCGGCCGTCGGCGCCATAAGTGACGCGGAACCCGGTGGTGCCTTCACGCTCTTCGCGCATTGCACGGGCCGGATAGTCGTCGTTCGTCGCCCAGCGACCCGGGTTGCCCTTTGGCGTACCGGCGGCGCTGAGATCAGGCGTCGGCGGCGGCGCAGGCGGTGCCGGCGGCGTATAGACGGGCGGGGGCGGCGTCGGCGGCGCCTTCGGCACCGACTGGACCGTATTGGTCGTAACCGGCGGCGGAATCGGCGACGGCGGCGTCACAACCGGCGGCGGCGGCGGCAATTTATTGTCCGGCGGCGGCGGCGGCGGGGGTTCCTCCGGCGGCGGCGGCTCTTCAACGTCCACCACATCCAATTTTTCGGCGAGTTTCTTGACGATACTGATATTCAAGCCGTTAACCAGGCCGTAGCCCAGAACCGCTGTAAGCAGACCAACCAAGACAATCGCCACTACCCTGTTTTTAGGGTCGACATTATCACCATAAGCCATTCAGGGACGACGCTCCTTGCTAGATCATCCTGACACCAATTCCCAACCATCGGGACGGTTGCCAAATGCCCGGATGATTTCCGATGCGTTTTCACAGACCCGACGGCGCTGCATCCGGCTTATTATGTTTTTGCCGGACACTTCGGGCACGTCCTATCGCGGTGGCGGCACATTCGCAAACCCTTTATCAGCGGTTAATGTGCCATGTCCCATGATAGGGATTTCAACGCCGATAACGGTGTCATAAATGACGGAAAGTGGATCGATCATGCGCCTCCCCCACCCGGCCGCTATCGCCGGCATTCTTGCCTTAAGCCTTGGAATCCCCGGCGTTTCCGCAATGCAGGCGCCGATCGCTGCGCCGACCGCCAGCCCGTACAGCTATGCCGACATCGCCGATCTGGCGACCGCGGCGCCGATCGCCCTGCACGCGCGCATCTATAAGGCCGCGGCGCTCAAAACGGCACAAGCGCCCGGAGTCGCGGCCGGTCGCGCCCGATTCTATGTCGAAGCCGACGTCGTCAGCCTGATTCGCGGCAAGGGACCCCTCGCATCGCGAATCTCCTATCTCGTCGACCTGCCGCTGGACGCGAAGGGCAAGCCGCCGAAGCTGAAGAAGAAGCAGCCAGTCCTGCTCTTTGCCCGCCCCGTCGCGGGCGCGACGGCAGGAAGCAGCAACACCGGCAGCGTCCAGCTGATCGCGCCCGACGCCCAACTGCCATGGGATCCGGCGACCGAGGCGCAGCTGCGCGCGGTGCTGACCGAACTCGTCAAGCCCGGCGCGGCGCCGGCGATCACCGGCATCGCCAATGGTTTCCACGTTCCCGGCACCCTGCCCGGCGAGGGCGAAACACAGCTATTCCTCAACACCAGCACGGGCGAGCCGGTGTCGCTGACGATCCTGACCGCAGCCGACGGATCACGGCGCTGGGCCGCGGCATTCGGCGAGATCGTCGACGGGTCAGCCGCGGTGCCGCAGCGCGATACGCTGGCCTGGTACCGGCTCGCCTGTGGGCTGCCGCGCCAACTTCCGCTCGGCAAGCTTGCGGGCACGGCACCCGAAGATCGCCGAAAGGCCGCGTCGGATTATGGCATCATCCTCGGCGCGCTCGGCGAATGCACGCGCACCCGCAAGCCGCCGGTGAGTTAGTTGGGATAAAGTTCTGCTTCGGCGCACCTAAGGCGCGCCAGGCTTGTTTCCGCGACAAAAGCCGATAGGGCGCTCGCAACGGCGGGGCGCAGCCCCGCGTCTATACGGAGTCCCCAGCATGTCGCCCTATTCCGCCCCGACCGCCCCCCGCCCGCCGCTGCGTGTCGCGCTGGCGGGTATTGGCGTCGTCGGCGGCGGGGTCGTGCGGCTGCTCGAAGCGAACCGCGACCTGATCGCGCGGCGCGCGGGTCGGCCGATCGAGATCGTCGCGCTGTCGGCGCGCGACCGGCACAAGGATCGCGGCGTCGACCTGTCGCCCTATCGCTGGGAAGACGATATGGATGCACTCGTTGCGGCCGACGATGTCGATGTCGTCGTCGAGATGATCGGCGGCGCCGATGGGCCGGCGCTGACGCTGGCGCGCCACACGCTCGGTGCGGGCAAGGCGCTGGTCACCGCGAACAAGGCGATGATCGCACATCATGGGCTCGACCTCGCGCGGCTGGCCGAGGAAAAGGACACCCCGCTGAAATATGAGGCCGCGGTCGCGGGCGGGATTCCCGTCATCAAGGCGATCCGCGAGGGCGCGTCGGCGAACGAGATCGCGCGCGTCTATGGCATCCTCAACGGCACCTGCAATTATATCCTGACGCAGATGGAGCGGAACGGCGCGAGCTTTGCCGATGCGCTGAGCGCTGCGCAGGCCGAGGGCTATGCCGAAGCCGACCCGACCTTCGACGTCGACGGAATCGACGCCGCGCATAAATTGTCGATCCTCGCGGCGCTCTGTTTCGGGACGCGGCTCGACATCGGCGCGGTGACCGCCGACGGGATCCGCGGGCTGATCGCCGCCGACATCCGCGAGGCCGAAGCCCTGGGGCATCGCGTCCGCCTGATCGGTATGGCCGAACGCGATTCGAATGGCCTCTATCAGCATGTCCAACCGTGCCTGGTGCCGGCCGACCACCCGCTCGCCTATGTTCCCGGGGCATTGAATGCCGTCGTCGCCGAGGGCAATTTCGTCGGCCGCCTCTTCTTCGAAGGCGCGGGCGCGGGCGCGGGACCGACGGCGTCGGCGATCGTCGCCGACATCATCGACATCGCGCGCGACGAATATGGCCCTGCCTTTGCGATGCCGGTCGATTCGCTCGACGCGGCGCCCGTCGCCGACGCGGGGGCGCGGATCGGCAAACATTATGTCCGCCTGATCGTCGAAGACCGGATCGGCGTGCTCGCAGAGATCGCGACGGCGATGCGCGACGCCGGCGTATCGATCGAAAGCCTGATCCAGCGCGGCAGCGACGACGACAGCGGCGTCGTGATCGTGCTCGTTACACATGAGGGTCCCGCCAGCACGATTCATGCTGCGCTCGATATTCTCGCCACTTCGGACCATGTCGTCGGCGCGCCGATGCATATGCCCATTTTGGCGCTTTGACCTGCTTGTAATCGCCTAGCCCCCTGTTACCCCTGACGAGGGGAATGGGGCGGATATGGATATCGAAATCAGACGGGGACTGGCCGAGGCGCGGACACTGGCGGTCGAGCATTGGCGACCGCTGCTCGCCTATATGCTGCTGGGCGTCGTACTGCCTTACCTGCTGCTCGCCAGCGAGCCGGTCCTCAGCATCGAGGTACTCGTCGCGCTGGCCCTCGTGCCCGAGGATTTCCGCTTTACCGGCTCGATTGTCGGCCCGCTCTACCTGCTCGGTATCTGTGCCGCACTGCTATGCGGCGCGATGCTCGCGCTGTGGCGCGCCATGCTCGCCGAGATTCGCGAGGGCTATGTCGCCGAAATCATGTACGGCATGGTTGCCGGCGCCGCCTATCTGATCGCCGGCCTGCTTTTCTATTATTTCCTGGGCTTCCTGCTGTCGCTGCCATTCCAGCTGACCGTCGGGGTCGAAGCGATGCGTGCCGAAGGCTCGCCGATCGCGATCGCGCGCCAGATCCTGCTGGCGCTGCTAAGCGCTTGGTTCAACGCCCGCCTTTGCCTGATCGGACCGATCATGGCCGAAGCGGGGAAGCTGGAACCGGTGACGGCTTTCGCCGAATCGTGGCGGCGGACCGCGCGCCGCCAATGGTCGCTCGCCGCGCTCTATCTGACATTCAATATCGTCGCCGCGATGCTGATCGGGCTCCTTTTCGCGTCGCACAGCTATCTGATCGTGAGCGGCGAAACGATGCGGATCGCTTCCATGGCGATGAGCAGCGTCTGGCTGATTTTCTGGTGCGGCTATTTCGCGGTCACCACGCTGGTCCCCGCAGGCTTGTATCGCGCGGCGAACACCGGAGTCCCGGCGGCGACCTTCGCCTAGGGTTCGTCCTCGGGCGTCGGCGGCGTCCCCGTCTCGGGATCGGTCGCGCGCTTCACCGCTTCATAGAGCGCATTATATTCGGGGCCGGGCTTCATCCGGCCGCCGATCGAAATCCAGCTATAGGGTAATTTGTCCCCCACCACTCCGTGCGCCTCGGCGCGCGGCAGCTTTGGTGGTGCCTCGCGGCCTTCGTTCGCGATCGCGCGCAGTTCGGGCGACAGGCGGTGGCGTTCGGTATCGGTGCCGCATACGTTGATCGAGCCGTCGTCGGCTGGTTTGCAGCGCTTGATCGGGTCGACCATTTCCTTTGCCCTGGCGGCGGCCTCGTCGGCTTTGGATTTGGTCGACGGCGGCGCCGGGGGCCCGACCATCTGGGCGCCGACGGAGGGCACCGTCATGCCAATGACACAGGCCGTCGCGAGAGCGGCTCCGAATCGGGCGAAGTATCCTCGACAAGCGACGCGGGCGACCATATGGCGCCCACCATGCCCGACCGGGGCGCCAAGGCAAGATCAAAGACGGAGAGCAGCAAACATGACGGATACCGGCAGCAACCTCGACCGGGTGCTCGTGCTCGAAATGGTGCGCGTCACCGAAGCCGCGGCGATCGCCGCCGCAAAGCTGATCGGACGCGGCGACGAGAAAGCCGCCGATGCCGCCGCCGTCGAAGCGATGCGCACGGCCTTCAACACGCTTTATATGGATGGCACCATTGTCATCGGCGAGGGCGAGCGCGACGAGGCACCAATGCTCTATATCGGCGAAAAGGTCGGCAACGCGCCGGGTAAGGGCCCCAAGATCGACATCGCGGTCGACCCGCTGGAAGGCACGACGATCACCGCCAAGGCCGGCCCCAACGCGCTCGCGGTGCTCGCGATCGCCGAGGAAGGCTGCCTGCTCAACGCCCCCGACGTTTATATGGACAAGCTCGCGGTCGGCGCAGGCTATTCGCCGAACATCGTCAATTTCGACAATAGCGTGCGCGAGAATGTCGAAGCCGTCGCGCGTGAAAAGGGGTGCAAGCCCGAACAGATCATCGTCTGCGTGCTCGACCGCCCGCGCCACGAGGCGATCATCGCCGAACTGCGCGCGATCGGTTGCGGCGTCGCGCTGATCCCCGACGGCGACGTCGCGGGCGTGATCGCAACGACGAATCCCGAAACCAACATCGACATCTATATGGGATCGGGCGGCGCGCCCGAGGGCGTGCTCGCCGCAGCGGCGCTGCGCTGCGTCGGCGGCCAGTTCAAGGGCCGCCTGCTGTTCCGCAACGACGACGAGCGGCTGCGCGCGAAAAAATGGGGCATCGAGGATCTCGACCGCGTCTATGACCTCGAAGATCTTGCCAAGGGCGACGTGATCTTTGCCGCGACCGGCGTCACCGACGGATCGCTTCTGCGCGGGGTCAAGCGCCGGCGCGATGGCATCATGACGACGGAGACGGTCGTGATGCGCGCCTCGTCGGGCACGGTGCGCTGGGTCAAGGGCGAGCATCGCGCGCACTGACGGGTTTCGAGCGAAAGCGGACCTCATCCGTCATCGTCACCCCGGACTTGATCCGGGGTCCCGCTATTTCGTGAAGCGGGCCAGTATGTTCGAAAAGCGGGATCCCGGGTCAAGCCCGGGATGACGAAGGGTGGCGATGTCCGTTCTCCACCCCCAGGACAACGCCCGGCACTTGACCTTCGCACCATCCTTGCCGTATTATTTCGATAATACAGCTTGGATAACCCATGGCATTGTCAGAAAATCCCCGCCGCCAGTCCCTCCGCCAGTGCGGCGCCAAGGTCGCGGGCTTCGGCGAGGCGATCCGGCGCGATCGTCTTGGGCGCGAGGATCGCTTCGGGGGTCTGCGCCGCTGTATTCACGATGACCGGTTCGGCGACGCGTTTCAGCCGCCAGCCGGTCGCGATGCGATCGAGCTGGCGCTGGGCGTTTTCGCCGTCGGACCCTGCGCAGATGATCGTCGCATAGGGGCGTCCCTCGATCCGGCCGAGGCACGGATAATAGCAGCGGTCGAACATCTCCTTCATCGCGCCCGACAGCGCCGCGAGATTTTCGGGGCCGACGAAAAGATAGCCGCCCGCCGCTTGCAACGCGTCGGACGTGACTTCGTCTGCGGCGACGAGCCTGGCAGTCCCCGCCCCCTCGGCCGCCGCACGCGCGAGCGCTTCGCTGCCGCCGGTACGGCTGTGCCAGACGATGAGCAGGTGCGGCGCGTCGGTCATGCGCCGATGCTTGCCAAGCACCGGCACGCGGCGCAAGCTGCCCCGACATATGGGGGAGATATGACATGCGCCGATTGACCGCCCTGCTGCTCGCGAGCAGCCTGCCCTTCACCGCCACTGCTCAGGATGCCGCCAGCGAAGCGACACGCGCGGCACAGGCCGAGATTGCGAAACGCCTGCCGCTGAGCGATCCGCGCGACGAGGCGAATGTGATGCGCGGCAAGCTGGCCGAAATCCCGGGCGGGGTGATCCAGAGTGCCGATGGCAAGACGGTATGGGACCGGCGGCCCTATGAATTTCTGAGCAAGGCCGAGGCACCCGATACGGTGAACCCGTCGCTGTGGCGGCAGGCGCGGCTGGATGCGGTACACGGATTGTTCGAGGTCGTGCCGGGCAAGATCTGGCAGGTCCGCGGCTACGATATTTCGGTGATGACGATCATTCGCGGCAAAAGCGGCTGGATCATCGTCGACCCCCTATTGTCGGAGGAAGCCGCGGCGGCGAGCTGGAAATTGTTCGCCGACACGGTCGAGGCGAAGAGCGGCAGGCTGCCGATCAGGGCGGTGATCTTTTCGCACAGCCACAGCGACCATTTCGGCGGCGTCGGCGGCATCGTCACCCCCGAACAGGTCAAGTCGCAAAAGATCCGCATCATCGCGCCGCACGGTTTTTCGGAGGAAGCGACGTCGGAAAATGTGCTCGCGGGCGGGGCGATGGGGCGCCGCGCGCTCTATATGTTCGGCGCGATCCTGCCGCCCGGAGAGAAGGGGCAGGTCGACACCGGCTTGGGACCCAAGCTGTCGTCGGGCACCGTCGGCTATATGGAGCCGACCGAGACCGTCGGCGAAAAGGGCGGGACGCTGACGATCGACGGGCTGGCCTTTGACTTCCTGGACGCGGGGAGCACCGAGGCGCCGTCGGAGTTCGTCTTCTATATCCCCGCCTATAAGGCCCTCCACACGACCGAGGTCGTGACGCACACGCTGCACAATGTGCTGACGTTGCGCGGGGCGCAGGTCCGCGATGCGCTGCACTGGTCGAAGGTGATCGACGCCATGCTGCTGAAATGGGGCGGCACGGCCGAGGTCGCGATGGCGTCGCACCATTGGCCGACGTGGGGCGCGGGCGAGGTGTCGTCGCTGCTGGCGAACCAGCGCGACGCATATCGCTATGTCCACGACCGTACGCTTTTCCTCGCGAACCGCGGTGCGACCTTGCACGAGCTTGCCGACCAGACCCCGGAAGCACCGGTACAGGGGCGCGATTTCGCGACGCGCGGCTATTATGGCACGCTCAACCACGACATGAAGGCGGTCTATCAGCGCTATTTCGGCTGGTGGGACGGCAATCCCGCCAACTTCAATCCGCTGCCGCCCGAGCAATCGGCGCCCAAATATGTCGCGCTCGCGGGCGGCGCGGACAAGCTGCTCGCGGCGGGACGCGAAGCGCTGAAGGCGGGCGATTACCGCTGGGCGGCGGAGCTATTGAACAAGCTCGTCTTTGCGCAGCCCGACAACAAGGACGCGCGTGCGGCGTTGGCTTCGGCCTATGACCAGATGGGCTATCAGGCCGAGTCCGGCGCCTGGCGGAACTATTATCTTGCCGCCGCAGCGAGCCTGCGCGGCAATGCCGTCGATGCGGCGACCGGCAACGGGCAGAGCCGCAGTTTCGTGAGCGCGATCCCGACCGCGGTGTTTTTCGATGCGCTGGCAGCACGTTTCGATGCCGCGAAGGGCAGCGCGGTCAAGGGAACGTTCCAGTTCGTGCTGCCCGACAGCAAGGAGACAGTCGCGGTGGTCGTCGGCGGCGGGGTCGAATTCCCGCGCTATGGCGTGACCGAGGCGGCGCCGACCGCGACGGTAACGATCGACCGCAAGATCCTGGACGAGGCGATGATGGGGCGCGCGCAATTCCCCGCGCTGATCCAGTCGGGCGCAATCAGGATCGACGGCGACCGCATGGCGTTCCTGTCGTGGTTCGCGCTGCATCCGCCCGCCGATCCCCGCTTCAATGTGGTTGTGCCTTAGAATCCATGACATCGCACATGTCCAAGCCGTTCGCATCGAGCCCTTCGACTGCCTTGCAAGCGCTCAGGATAAACTTCCGGCATTCGCCGGAAGTCGAGATGCCCATCGGGAGAGCACGACCTCACAGTGTCTCGACTTCGCTCGACACGAACGGAGAGATAAGTGGTTCAGTCTCGATCGATCACCCCCTAAAGGCCTTATGATGACCGACACCCCCGCCGCGCGCCCGACCGATCCTTTCGCCCCCGACGCGCTGAATGCCGCCGAGGGACTCGACCCGGTCGCGCCGGCCTATGCGCAGGTTTTGCGCGTCGCGACGGCGCTCAACCTGATCCCGCTCGCGATCGGCGCGAGCGTCTTCGACGCGCTGCTGATCCGGCACCTCGAGGGGCCGTATGGACTGATCACCGCGGCGGCGTGGCTGATCGCGATCGTCGTGATCGTCACCTTCCCGTCGCGCCGCGTGTCGCGCTGGGGATACAAGATCGGCGAGGGGCAGCTCCGCGTCGCGCGCGGCTGGCTGTTTCGCACCGACACGATCGTGCCGTTCGTGCGCGTCCAGCATATCGATGTGGGACAGGGGCCGATCGAGCGCTGGTTCGGGCTGTCGCACCTGATTGTCCACACATCGGGCACGCATAACAGTACGGTGACGCTGCCGGGGCTGCACAGCGACCTTGCCGCCGCCATGCGCGAGACGATCCGCCGCCATATCCAGACCGATTTCGCATGAGCGACGCCGCCGCCATAGCCATGAGCGAAGCCGAGCCGAACTGGCAGCGGCTGCACCCCGCGACGCTGGCGCTCGCCATCGTCGAACTGGGGCCGCGATCGCTGCAATTCCTGCCCGCGGTTGCGGCGCTGGGCTTTACCGGCAACTGGATCTGGATCGTCCCGTCGATCCTTGCCTTCATCCTGATCTCGCTGCTCGCCGCCTGGTTCCAGTGGCTCCGCTTCCGCTTCCTTGTCGGCGACGACGAGGTGGTGATCGAAAGCGGCGTCTTTTCCCGCCAGCACCGCACCATCCCCTTTGACCGAATCCAGGACGTCAGCATCGAGCAGGGCCTCGTCTCACGCGCGCTCGGTATCGCCAAGGTCGGGTTCGAGACGGGCGCGGGCGGCAAGGAGAATGACGCGAGCCTCGACGCGATCGCGCTGGATTCGGCGCAGGCGCTGCGCGCCACGATTCGCGCGCATCGCAGCGGCGAGGTCGCGGCGCCGACGACAGCCTCTGAGGCTTCCGAAGCGGCGCCCGCCGGCGAGGATCGGCTGCTGTTTGCGATGGGGCCGCGCCAGTTGCTCGTCGCGGGGCTGTTCAACTTCTCGCTCGCCGCGCTGGCCGTGGTCGGCGCAGGCATGCAGTTTTTCGACGGGCTGCTGCCGTTCGATTTCAACGTGTTCAACCCGATGGACTGGATCGATATCGCCGAGAATTACGGACTCGACCAATGGCTGCTCGCTCATCGCTGGATCGCGGGAGTCGGCGCGGCGCTGTCGCTGTTGCTGATCGGTTTCGCGAGCGGGATCGCGACGATGTTTTTCGCCAACTGGGATTTCCGCCTGACGCGCGAACCGCGCGCGTTGCGCCGCACGCGCGGCCTTACGACACGCACCGACGTCGCGGTGCCGGTGAAGCGGGTGCAGGCGGCGATCCTCGTCACCGGCTGGTTTCGCCAGCGTTTCGGCTGGCACGAGCTACGCCTGCAAAGCCTGGCCAGCGACGGAGAGAAGGAACGAGACCATCAGGTCGTCCCCTTTGCCAAGCTCGACGAAATCGATCCTGTGCTGGACGAGGTCGCGATTTTGCGCCCCGATGCCGCGCAATCATGGCAGCATAGCCACCGCATTGTCGCGCTGGGGCCGATCGTCGGCGCGGCGTGCGCAACGATCGGCGGCGGCGTCGCGCTCTACCTGGGCAATGACGTCGGCTGGCTCGCGCTCATCGCAGCGCCGCTCATCGCGCTCATCGCCTTCTGGGCCGCGCGCTTCCACCGCTGGGCCGACCTTGGCGAGCAGATTGCGATCCGTCGCGGCGCATGGAAACCCAAGATGACCTTGCTGCCGCACGCGTCGGTGCAGAGCGTCGACCTCAAGAGCGATTTCATCCTCCGCCCACTCGGCCTGGCGACCCTGGTGTTCGGAGTGCCCGGCGGCAGTTCGCTCGCGACGCACGAGATTCCCGCGATCCCGGCGGCGATCGCGCAGGACCTTCGCACGCGCATCCTCGCCGCGAGGACGCGGCGATGAGCGACACCGCAAGCAGCCTGGCTTTGGGCATCACGCATTCGATCAAGGGCCAGCCCTGGCATTGGCGGCGCGCGAGCGCCGACATGGCGTCGGAGAATCTCGCGCCCGACGATCTCGTCACGCAATTGCTGCTCGCGCGCGGGGTGGCACGGGGCGATCTCGACCGGCAGCGGACGCCGACCTTGCGCGGCTTCATGCCCGACCCGTCGTTGTTCCGCGACATGGACGCCGCCGCCGCGCGGCTTGCCGATGCGGTCGAGCGCAAGGAAGCGGTGACGATCTTCGGCGACTATGACGTCGACGGCGCGACCTCGGCCGCCTTGCTCGTGCGGCTGCTGCGCGGCCTCGGGCTTCCGGTCGGCGCCTATATCCCCGACCGGTTGATGGAGGGATATGGCCCCTCCGGCGCCGCGCTGGTGAAAATCGGCGAGGCGGGATCGAAGCTTGTCGTCACGGTCGACTGCGGCGCGCAGGCATTTGATGCGATTTCGGAGGCGAAGGCGGCGGGGGTCGAGGTGATCGTCGTCGACCATCACCAATGCGCGACGACCCTCCCCGAAGCCTTTGCGCTGGTGAACCCCAACCGGCTCGACGAAGAGCCCGATGCCGCGATCCACGGTAATCTGGCGGCGGTCGGCGTCGCCTTCCTGCTCGGCGCGGCGGTGCTCCGCACCTTGCGCGCGCGCGGTTTCTTTAGCGGCCGCAACGAACCGGCGCTGATCGATCTGCTCGATCTTGTCGCGCTGGGCACCGTCGCCGACGTCGCGCGGCTCACCGGTTTCAACCGCGCGCTGGTGACGCAGGGGCTGAAGGTGATGGCGCGGCGCGGCAACACGGGCCTTGCGGCGCTGATGGACGCCGCGCGCCTGACCAAACCGCCAAGCGCGAGCGACATGGGCTTTGCGCTCGGCCCGCGGATCAACGCCGGCGGGCGCGTCGGCAAATCCGACCTTGGCGTGCGGTTGCTCACCACCAGCGACCCGCAGGAAGCGGCCGATATCGCGCTCGAACTCAACCGGCTGAACGAGGAAAGGCGTGCGATCGAAGCTGCCGTGCTCGAACAGGCGATCGAAGCAAGCGCAGGGTGCGGCAACGCTCCTGTCGCGATCGTCGCGGGCGAGGGCTGGCATCCCGGCGTGATCGGCATCGTCGCCGGGCGCCTCAAGGAACGCCTCCACCGCCCCGCGATCGTCATTGCCGTCGACGACGACGGCATCGGCAAGGGATCGGGACGCTCGATCAACGGCGTCGACCTTGGCGCCGCGATCCTCGCCGCGAAAGAAACCGGCCTGCTCGTCGCGGGCGGCGGCCATGCGATGGCGGCCGGCCTCACCGTCGCTGCGGACAAGGTCGATGCGCTTGGCGCTTTCCTCAACGATCGCCTCGCCGCCGATGTCGAGCGCGCGAGCGGCGACAAGTCGCTGCTGATCGACGCGGTGCTCGCGCCGCGCGGCATCAATCCTTTGTGGTGCGATGCCATCGAAAGCGCGGGCCCCTATGGCGCCGGCTGGCCCGCACCGCGCGTTGCGACGGGGCCGGTTCGAATCGTCGAATCGGGGATCGTCGGCACCGACCATGTCCGCCTGATCGTGTCGGGCGACGACGGCGCACGGTTCAAGGCGGTCGCATTCCGCAGCGCCGAAACCGAATTGGGGCAAGCGCTGCTCCACGCACGCGGCCGCAAATTATGGCTGGCGGGGCGCGCGAAACGCGACGATTGGGGCAGTCGCCCGGCCGCCGAACTGCATCTGGAGGACGCCGCGTGGGCCGATTAGCGGCCGACCAGGAGCGTAGCGGGGGCGGACCGGCACGCTGCGGCGCAATATTTTTACGTGGCGCGCTTGACCCTATGGACATGCGAGTCTAATGCGCCGCTTCACCGATCAGACGGCCCCTTCGTCTAGCGGTCTAGGACGTCGCCCTTTCACGGCGAAAACACGGGTTCGAGTCCCGTAGGGGTCACCATCGGTCACGGGAGCGGTCGGCTCCCCTTTTCCGCAAATTTCCGACCCACAAGGCCCCTTCGTCTAGCGGTCAGGACGCGGCCCTCTCACGGCTGAAACACGGGTTCGATTCCCGTAGGGGTCACCAAATCGCCGGAAAGGCGCAGAAGTCTCGGTTTTCTGTTCGTTAGTGACTCGGTGGGTACACCAAATGAGTACACAAAGGACGAACAATCATGAATCCGAAGGGACTCTGGCGCGATCCGCGCAGCGGCATTTTTTATCTTCGCCGCCGTATCCCGCTGCCGTTGCAAAGCGCCTTCGCTTGCGGCCAACTTTACAAGGTAAGCCTCGGCACCGCCGATCAGCGCGATGCCGAACGCAAGCTGGCGATTGCCAATGGTGAATATGAGCAGAAATGCGAACAATTTCGCGACGCGCTCGCAAACGGCGTTCCAGGATCCTTCACTTCCGACGAGGCGCGTGTGCTGGTCGACCGCCTCCTCACCGCTAGGTCCGCTACCGGGTTTGCGAGCGGCGGTATGGAGGTTGCCTTTTTCCTCAAGGACCTCGACGACGCTGTCGCGGATCAAGCGGGAGACCATCGGTCCACTGCACAAGACATGAGCCCCGCCGAATGGATCGCTTATCGCAAAAACTTGGCGGGAAGCGATCACGGCGATGAGTTTTCTCCCGAAACACTCGCTCGAATCGAGGCTCACCATGCTTCGGTCCATCGAGACCCTGGCGAGCTGTGGTTCAGTTTTCAGAAACGGGTACCGCGCCGCCGTTGGCGTCCCCTGCTCAGCTTCGCCGTCGCGAAAATAAAACGTGAACTAAAACTACCCGAGGAGGCCAATCGCGGAATCGACGAACCGCTTGCCGATGCGTTGGCTGATGCGCTGGGTTCGGCGCAAGTCCGCGAACAAGTTGCCGTGCTCCCCTCGGCCCGGCGCCGCGCAAATTCGAGCCGCCTCCAACCGGACATGAAGCTCGACGCCCTCGAGGCGAAATGGATCGCGGCGCGCAAGCCGACGCCCAAGGCGCAGGCCGCGACGAAAACGGCCGTGCGCTATTTCAAAAGCTATATCGGCGATGTCGGCATCGGCGAAATCACGCCCAACGATCTGTTCGAATTTCGTGACGCGATTGCTGTGCTGCCAAAAAGCATGCCGCGAGTGCATCGCATGATGGAGTTTGTCGACATTCATGCGCTCTATGCGGACAGGTCGGGCGTAGACCGCATATCTCCGCAATCGATCAAAAAATATCTCGGTGCGGTCCAAGCTCTCCTCGGGTTCGCTTTCCAGGAGCGCTTCATCCCTGCGAACACCGGCGCCGGTATCAAAGTCGAAGGATATACAAAAAAGAGCACGCGGCGCCCATTTACCAAGGACGAACTCGCTCAGCTATTTGCGGCCAAGCTGTTCACCGCGCCTTGGTCTCACCCTCTGAGCAAGTCAAAGGTCTCCGATTCGACCCTGCGCTGGTTGTTCCTGCTCGGGCTTTGCACGGGCGCTCGAATTGAGGAACTCGGTCAGATATTGCTCGCGGACATCAAGTCGGAGCAAGGGGTCCCTTATATCGACGTCACGGACTACGTCATGGACGAGATTGACGAGCGCAAACGGGTGAAGACCGACGGTTCTATTCGCGTGATCCCGCTCCATCCCAAACTGATAGCGCTCGGGTTTCTCGACTACGTTCAACGGATGCGGTCAAGCGGAGCAGTCCGGCTTTTTCCTGACCTTGAGGCCGATTCACTGGGCGTAAAGACCAAGGAGGCGAGCCGCCGCGCCAATCGCCTGATCGACAATGCCGTCGGTGATGACCCCCGCCTCGTGTTTTATAGTTTCCGACACAGCTTCAAGGATCTCTGCCGCGACGCCAATATTCCTAAGGACGTGCACGACCAGCTTATGGGGCATTCGCCCGCAGATGTTGGCGAAGGCTACGGTTTGGGACGGGCGATCGGCAATCTTGCAGCCCACTTAAAGCGAGTTCGGTTCCTTTTCATCGATTGGGATCCGATTAATGTTGCTGCCAAATAACCAAACCGCTGTCCGGCCGCTATTCGGCTCGAGCTGGCCGTTTGCGGTCACGCGGCTTTCGAGCGCAGATATCAAGAAGCGGACATTGCCTGGGCGATCTGGGTAGATGGGAGGAAGCGACCAATTGTTGCGGTTCCCTGTGAGGACCGGGTCCAGAGCGTGACCAGCCGACGCACGCTTTCGAGCGCTCTAGTCCCCGGCCGTAGCCGGGCAAAAGGATGGCCGCCCCCCCCCCCCCAAACGTACTTTCT